>JAURNB010000098.1 GCA_030830415.1 Acidimicrobiales bacterium
CATTCGTCATTGCGGGTGACGCCGTGCATTGTGTGGGCTCCGACGGAATTGGCGGTGTGTGTAACGGGCTGGGTACCGATGCAACATCGCGAGTGGCTATGAACACACTGAGTTCTGGTGCGACGGCACTGAGTGCGGGCAACTTGGGGGCCTGTGCGGTGGTGGCAGGTGCTGCAAAGTGTTGGGGTGCTAACGACTTTGGGCAACTCGGCGCACACGCAACAACAAGCAATGCCACTTCGCCACAATCGGTTAGTGGCATGACTAGTGGTGTATCGAAAATTGTGAGTGCACGTTCCACGGGTGCTCATGCGTGTGCGCTTTCCAGTGCTGGTGCTGTGTATTGCTGGGGCAACAACACTTACGGCCAATTGGGCAACAGTGAAAGTGCAGTGGTGTTAGCGCCAGCCGTGGTCAACACCGTGGAATTGCCCAGTTCTCCTACAGGAGTCAATGTGGTTGCTGCTGGAAGAACGCTCACGGTGTCGTGGACTGCGTCGGTGAGCGGAGGAGCGGAAGTGGTGCTCTACAACGTTGTGGGTACTGCGGGAAGCTGCAAAACAATTGGAACCACTTCGTGTGTGTTGAGCGGTCTTTCGCTATCTACCAGTTACTCATTGAGTATTACGGCAGAGAGCGTGGTGGGAATGTCGGTAGCAGCAACGAGCAATGCAACGACAACGGGTGTGCCGGGAAGACCGACTGCAGTTGTTGCGAGCAGTGGCAACACCACGCTCGATGTGTCGTGGAATGCTCCAGCAAGCTCTGGTGGCGAGACGCTTATGGGTTATCGCGTTTACGTGAATGGCGTGCTCGGTTGTTCTACTTTGGTGACTGATGTGCAGCCATTGCGCTGCTTGGTGGAGTCGCTAAGCAATGGCACTTCTTATGCCATCACAGTGAAAGCTGAAAATGTGAATGGTCTGAGCCTTGCATCCGATGCGGCGTCGGCCACTCCAGACACCACGACCACAACATCCACAACTACGTCGACTACTTCAACAACGTCTACGACATCGACAACTTCCACTACTTCCACTACCTCGACAACAAGTACAACGCTGGTGGTTGCAACGACGACGTCTTCCTCGTCAAGCACATCTTCATCATCCACGTCGTCTACTTCAACATCGAGTAGCACATCTACAACAACGACTACAACGCTGGCTGCACGTATAGAGCAGTCAATTTCTAGTTCCTCGTCAGTACTGGGGAAGGCAATAACCACCACAACCAATGCGAGTGGCATTGTTGCTCCGAAGGCAGTGGCGGTATTGAAGGCATTTCAGGTGATTTCTGCAGCAGACGCCAAACGGCAGAGCATTGCGAGTGTGACTCCGGGTGTATGTGTTGCGGGTGGCCTATACGTGGTGACGGTTGATGTTGGTTCGTGCGTAGTGCATGTGAAATGGGCAAGTGGGGCAGTGGCGCGTACGTGGAAGAGTTCTGTTCGTGCGGTGTCGATGGCGTCACCTGTTTATGCATCAGGTGTGAGTGTCGAGGTGTTAGACCCCATCTTCTTTCGGCACATGTCGAGTGTGCCGATGGGGTACTTGGCGCCAGTGGCGAGTGCAGCAAGGAGCGCGAAGAATGTTTTCGTGGTCGGCCACTCGTCTCTGTTCGCCAGCGAAGTGCTGTCTAAACCAAGCATTAGTTTGCGGCGGGCAAATGCGGTGAAGCAGGCGTTGGTGGCGAAACGGGTGAGGTCACACATCGTTGCCGTGAGCGTTAGCTATGGCTCGCCAGCGGCATTCGAGTTAGCTGAGTTGGCACAGGCCAGCAATAGACGGGTAATGGTGTACCTGTTTTCGTGAGGGGGTAACTCGTTTCCTTTGAGGGGCTCCTGGCGTGGCACTATTGAGGGATGGGTTCACCACCAATAACCTCAATTCCAGTCATTGACGTTTCGTCTTTTGCGACAGGAATGACCTTGCCTTCTTCGGAGGCGCGTGAAGTTGCTGCTGTCATCGACCAAACATGTCGCGAGCTTGGCTTTTTGTTGGTGAAGGGTCATGGTGTGCAAGCGAGCACTAAGGAAAACTTGCTCAACAAGATGCGCGAGTTTTTTGCTCTGCCAACACAAGAGAAGAACAAAATTGCCATTGGAAAGAGTGCGTACCATCGCGGCTACATCGGCATTGGCGATGAAAACCTTGAAGGCGCGTTGGCCGACACCGAGTTGGAAGCAACCTATGGCATTGGAGATTTGAAAGAAGGCATCGACTCGGGTCTGGAACAAGGGCCAGATCATTTTGAAGTTGTGAAAGGCACGCCTCTGCACGGCCCGAACCAACTGCCCTCGGTGCCAGGGTTTCGTGAGGCATGGCAGGCGTATTTCGATGAGGGCTATGAAGCGGTTCGTCGCTTGCAGCGGGGTGTGGCTTTGGCACTCGAGCTCGATCCAAACTTTTTTGAAGATCAACCCGGTGAGCCGATGCTGCACTTGCGGATGTTGCATTATCCGCCATCGTTCAAGGTGCCAGTAGCGCCAGGTCGCTTTGGCTGTGGCGCTCATACCGATTACGGGAGCATCACAGTTTTGTCAGACGATGGCGTGGGTGGCTTGCAGGTACGTCGTCGTGATGGTGAATGGATCGATGTGGTTGTACCCGAAGGTCATCTTGTGGTGAACCTGGGCGACTTATTGGCTATTTGGACCAACGACAGGTATGTGTCGAACCCGCATCGGGTTATCAATCCGCCCGACGTTGACCGATATTCCATTCCGTTATTTGTAACTCCGCCGTTTCATCTCACTATTGAGGCACTGCCCACATGTGTTGAGCCCGGTGAAGTGGCGAAACATGCACCGATGGTGTCGGGTCCGTACTTGCTCAGCAGGTTTGATGGCACGCACAACTACCGCAACCCGCTCATGATGGA
>JAURNB010000003.1 GCA_030830415.1 Acidimicrobiales bacterium
CAAGTGGCTGAGACCACTGTGAAATGGCCTGAAAACTTTGGTGCGTGCTATTTCCACTCTTCAAGAGCACCACAAGTAGGTCGATGAAGTCAATAAAGGAAGAAGCGGTGGCGTCAATTTTTCGATGAGCCAACTTCTTCATCCACCAGCGGCCAACAAAATTAAGCGCAGCACCAACTGCACAACATAGAAAACCAACGGGCGTGGTGAACAGAACATTTCGCACATTGGCATTAGTGGCCACCATCATGGAGCCAAAGGCAAGTGGTAACCACGACAATATGCGCGCAGAAAACAAAGCTTGTGCCGACTGGAGCCGGCGCTCTTCACTCACGGAGTGGCGTTCACGCAGAACCCAACTGGCGCGCTCGAGTGCATAGCGCATACCAACGCCTCCTGCGCTGGCGGCAACGATGGCTTGAGTACCAAAGATCACGTCAGCCGGGATATCTCCTGCAGCAGGTGTAATGAGCACTTCTTCAAGGGGTGCGCCAATACGACAATGTAAAGCCAGGTTTTGGAAATGCACTTGCATATGTGCGGGAAGAAGAGGAAGCGCATCGTTCACCGCTGCGCGAAGTGAGTGACCAGTGTGAATTGACCTTTCAATTGCATCAAGAAAATCAGCAGTGGAGAGAGCCACTGAAAAGGGCTGTTTCTTGGAACGTAGTTTTCTGACCGTACGAGAACGAGATGTAACGGCGGCTTGATTTTTCTGCATCGGAGCAAGCACATGAACAATGCGCAGACGTGTCTGGTATTTGATGGCGGTACTCTCAACGGCTAAGTAAAAAGAGCAAAAGTAGAGTACGAATGCCACGAGTTGCATTACATCACCAATGAGAGATCGCCATTGCTGGGGTGCAAACTATGTGCAAGAACACTGGCGCTGTATGAGCCATGTGTGGTGAGCGTGTCGCTAATTTCCACCACATGAGCAACGTGGCGGCTTCCTTGTGGCCCGCGTTCAACAAATACAACAATGTCAATAGCTGAGGCGATGTAGGAACGTACTGCGGCAAGTGGCCAGTTGGGTGTTGCTTGAAGCACCATGCTCTCGAGGCGATACAACGCATCGTGAGCACTATTTGCATGACAAGTAGACATTGAACCGGCATGCCCCGTGTTCATAGCTTGCAGCATGTCGAATGCTTCCGGGCCACGTACTTCACCCACAACGAGGCGGTCGGGCCGTAACCGCAAAGCGTGACGCACCAAATGTGATAGTGAAATTTCAGCAATGCCTTCGGCCGATGATGGTCGCGACTCGAGATACACCACATGCGGATGCTCGACGGCTAACTCATTGGTGTCTTCCAGTACGACAAGACGCTCATTGGGTAATGCCTCACTGGCAAGTGCACTGAGCAGTGTTGTTTTTCCAGTAGATGTTGCACCAGCAACAATGATGTTGCGGCGCTGATGTACAACCGAGTGCAACAAGTCGCTCACACGACCATTGGTAAATGAAGAAATGCCAAGAGCACAAGATGAAAAGCGGCGGATGGTAAAGCACAGGCCATAAGGGCTCACGGGAGGAATAGCAGCACAGAGCCGTGACCCATCGCTGAGTCGGGCATCGACCACTGGGGAGGAAAGGTCAATGCGGCGCCCTATGGGAGCAAGCAAGCGTTCAAGAAGCGCCGCGGCTTCTCCGGGTGCGAGCGAGCCAGCGCGTTCAAGGCCAGCTGTACGTTCGGCCCACACCTCGGTGTTGTTATTGACAATGATCTCTTTGACGTCGGGGTCATTCACAAGGTCTTGTAAACCAGCAAAGTGTGGCTGAGCAAAATGGGTGCGCTGTTGCATTAGAGAAATGGCTTCTTTGGAACGGGTATTGAGAGCACTTCAACTAATGCACGCAAGCCTTCATTGAGTGCTGCCGGAATTCGGCTACTCAAGAGACCAGCATCAACCGCACGCGAAACACTGGGGTCAACTTTGATGGTGGAAACAATGGGAGTTTTCAACACCGTGGAAATATCGGTTGGTGTGAGCGCTCTGCCACTTTCTTCGAGCACAATGATGCCGTCGTTACGCAAGTAACCGTGGCTCATTTTGTTACTTGCCTTACGTAGTGCCAAGTAGCAGGGGCGCAGCACAAGAAACGTGCGATTGGCAATGCGCTCAAAGCTCTCGTTGAGTTCACCTGTTCCGACGTCAATGACCACTGGTGCGTCGTAGGAAAGTAGTTGGTTGGCAACTTCTTTCCAATTGTGTTCAACGGGGGTGCGCAACTCACGTGGTGCAAAAGAAAGTAATTTCAGTGAAGCATTGACATCGACAGGTTGAGTATCGGGTGGGTCGGGAATACCGAGCGCCGGGGCAAGTTCGCCAGCAAGGTCAACGATGTAACCTCCACCGCGGTGTTGGGCAGCGAGCATCATTGCGAGTGCGGCACTGGTAATGGTGGTTCCGCTGCCACCTTTGGGGGATCTACACACCACAATCATGGGTGCTCCTTTCACATGTCTTGGCCTCAAAATGGTGAGGTACTTCAATGTGTGATTTCAGGCGCAGTTTGTGGCAACTACTTTTCAGAAAGTCTCATTCAGCAGCAATACCCGATACTCTTTTCTTATGGAGGTGTCTGTGCGCCTGGTGGGCTCCGCCGCCTTCAAAGCGGTTGAGACGAGTGAACCTCGTCTGGCGGGTTCGATTCCCGTCCACCTCCGCCAAATGTGGAAGTTGTTTCTTCTTGCCATCGCGGGCTTTTGGTTATTGAGCCCCGCTATCAGCGCACACGCCGACCCTGCACAACCGGGGAACACCCGCAGTGTTGTTACTGAAATATCGCCAGCTACTTCTGCAATTGATGTCTCCATTGTTGGCGTTGATGCTTTTGTAAAAATGAAAGTGCAGCTGGGGCATAGTGCTGAAGTCATTGGTTATGACGAAGAGCCATATTTACGTATTGATGAAAAGGGCCGAGTGTTTGAGAACTCATGGTCGCCCACCGTGGTCATCAATAAAACGCGCTATGGAACAGGCAGCACGGTTCCTACAGATTATGAAAGCACCGATGCGCCAACCTGGCGACAAATAGCAACAAACGGCGAAGCAATATGGCACGACCATCGTGTGCATTGGATGAGCCCGTTGAAACCTGCGGTCATCAACGATGAAGGCCTAGTGCAAAACTGGCAAATCGACATGATGGTCGATGGCGCAACTACTGCGGTGCTGGGAAATTTATATGTTGAAGATGCACCGGGTTCGTGGTGGTGGTTACTGGTAGTTCCCGCAGCGGCCAGTGTGTTGCTCACGAAGAAGCGCCTGCGTCTCATTGCTCTCATGAGTGTGAGTGCTGCTGTGATGGTCTTAGGAATGACCCAATACTTCTCTTTGCCAAGCCCAGCACGCGATACGCCATCGCTCATTGCATTGAGCGTTGTTGCTCTACTTCTCGCACTTGTTGCTATGGCTTTGCGTGGTGATGAGTTTGTGGCGGCTGTTTCCACTGCAGCAGGTATTGCGCTTGTTGTTGCCGTTGGGCTGCATCGCAATCAAGTGACACATCGATTTGTTCCCGGTGTGGGAGACGCATGGTATGTGCGATTCATTCTTCCCATTGCGCTAGGCATTGGAGCAGTGGCAATTTGGCATGGCCTCAATGCGTTGTTGCGTGTGCCGCAACCAGCACTTACTGGTAGCGAAGAAAACTAAACAGCAAGAAGGTCGCGAGCACCGGTGTCGCTCGACGGGTGACGCAACTTGCTCATGGCACGAGCTTCAATTTGACGAATGCGCTCGCGAGTGAGGTTGAAGTGGTCGCCCACTTCTTCCAACGTACGTGGTTCGCCACGATCGAGACCGAAACGCAATTTCAAGATTTCACGTTCGCGCTCGTCGAGTGGTGCAAGGAGTCGCTGAATTTCTTCAGGCAAGAGAGCAGTAGCTGCAACTTCAAATGGCGACTCGGCCGAGCGGTCTTCCACCACATCGCCAAGTTCTGCATCGCCGTCTTCACGCAATGGCTCAGACAATGAAAGAGGTTCTGCAGCAAAGCGCAGTGCCTCGGTGACTTTGTCTTCAGGCATTTCTACTTCTTTGGAAAGTTCAGCCAGGGTTGCAGGGCGACCGTATTTCAATTCGAGTCGTGAGCGAGCCTTTTGCAAACGTGCAAGCGTGTCGCCAGCGTGAACCGGAAGGCGAATGGTGCGACCAGTGTTGGCAATACCGCGAGTGATGGCCTGACGGATCCACCAGGTTGCATACGTAGAGAATTTAAAACCTTTGCGCCAGTCAAATTTTTCAACGGCATGCATGAGGCCAAGGTTGCCTTCTTGAATGAGGTCGAGGAGTGGCAAGCCAGATGCTTGGTACTTCTTGGCAATAGAGACCACGAGGCGCAGGTTGGATTGCACGAATGCGCGCTCGGCGGTTTCGCCTTCTTTTGCTGCGCGCTTCAATTCACGCTTCTTGGTAGGCGAGAGAGTTTTTTCTTGTTCGGCAAGTTCTACTTGAGCTTCTTTGCCAGCCTCAATAGCTTTGGCTAAACGAACTTCGTCGTCTTTGGTGAGCAGGGCGTATTGGCCAATGTCGGTGAGATATAGCCGAACAAGGTCTTCCTCATCGCGGTCGACACGGTCCTTAGCCATGAATGCTCCCTCTCAGCCCAATGTTCCCCAGCGGGGAACCCGCCTTACGATACCGACGCCATGTGGCGTGACAACCAACATTTCCCCGATTTCTGTAACGTAAGAGATATGGCAAATCCACTCTTGAACGAGAAGTCAATGAAGCAGGCAGCACAGCGCGGCTGGGCAGCCTCAGAAGCCGATGCCGGCACCGCGAAAAGTGCACAAACCACGGCAATTCCGCCCCTTTCCGATGGCCCAGTGAGCCCGTGGGCAGGAACCCGAGCAGCGGGCGACACCATGACCGCGAGCGGTGCGGCAACGGCCACTTTGACCCTTTTGGCAATTTTGTTGGGCGCAGCCACCTTCGG
>JAURNB010000099.1 GCA_030830415.1 Acidimicrobiales bacterium
GTCGATGAATCAACAGGTGCAACCGCAGCGGCCGGCATGTTGTTGCCGCCCCGCGAGTGACCACAGAAAACACTCCACAGCCTGCGGGCGATATTCGCTGGCACGAGCATGCCATCAGCCGAGAAGATCGTTGGGCAAAGCAAAACAGCCGTGGATGCACTTTGTGGCTCACTGGGCTGTCGGGTGCTGGTAAGAGCACCATCGCGAACGCGGCGGCGCATCAGCTCTTTGCAAGTGGTGTGCCTGCGTATGTTCTCGATGGCGACAACCTACGTCATGGTCTTAATGTTGACCTCGGTTTTAGCGACACCGATCGCGCAGAAAATGTACGCCGCGTAGGGGAGGTCGCGCTTCTGCTTGCCGATGCCGGCTTCGTAGTTTTCGTCCCCATCATCAGCCCCTTTTTCGCAGGTCGTCAGGCAGTACGCCAACGCCACGAATCGGCAGGCCTTGGTTTCGCCGAGGTATTTATAGCGACCTCGGTTGAAGAGTGCGCAGAGCGCGATACCAAAGGTTTGTATGCCAAGGCGGCCAAAGGTGAACTCACGGGTCTGACGGGCGTAAACGCCCCGTATGAGGCTCCACGTTCGCCCGAGATGACCTTGCTAACGTCACAACGCAGTGTTGAAACATGCGCAGAGGAACTCCTCTCTGGCATGAACCACCTGTGGAGTTAACTGCAAGATGTTTTCAAAAAAACCTTACGTATTCACAGAGCGAGCTCTCTTCGTCGGTCACACCTTGGTTTCGCCATCGCTGAAGGTGATGTACGTGCCCACCACCAAGGTGGCGTGTAGCTCCATCAAAATGATGCTTGCCGAGGCCAATGGGTCGTACAACATCGACAACGCACGCTGGCTGCATAGCCCCAATATTTCCCTGTCTCAAACTATTCATGAAATAGAAGTGAGTGGACTCGATCTTTTTCGTTATATGCCTGAAGCAGAACAGAACATCATGTGGGAATCACCAGAGTGGTGGCGAGTAGGAGCGTTGCGCTCTCCATATGCACGTTTGTATTCCACATTTGAAAACCGCATTCTTATGCGCGCCCCGAGCATGTTGTCTGATGAGGTGTGGCAAATTTGTGAAGACGAACGATCAAATGGCGTCATCGATATTGCAGCTACCTTTCGCAAGTTTGTGCGCGCCTTGCATACTCGTTCAGAGCTCTTTTACATTGACGATCACTTCACTGGGCAAATTGGTGCACTGCGCCCCGACCACATGCGTTTCACTCATCTCTTTCGCGTTGATGCTCCTGGAGCAATGGACGACTTTGCTGCAGAGCTCAGTGAACGCTCAGGAAAGAACATTGTCGCCAAAAGACTCAATGAAGGTCTTGGTATTAAATATCGCGATGTGATGGATACTGAGACTGCTCGTTTGGTCGAAGAGATCTACTCAGATGATTTCCACCATTTTGGCTTCGAGAAAGAAGTCTTTCCCGATGTGCCACCCACTCTTGTGGCATCTGCACGCGAAACACGTGCCATTGAATATGCCCGAGATATGACCTTTCGGATGCGCCAAATCTCCCGTCTCGCCAGGGCCCGCCGGGGTTGGAAATACGGTGGCGGGCAAGTGCTGAAAGACATGGGTTTACGCGGGAAGCGCCGATAGAGTTCTGCTTTCGCAACTGCTTGCAGTCGCGATGGCGACGTGGCCGAGTGGTTTAGGCAAGGGCCTGCAAAGCCCTGTACTTGGGTTCGATTCCCAACGTCGCCTCTAGTTCGTGTGTAGTGCGTGTTCCGAAGTTGTCACATAATGCGGTCGCCAAATCTCTACAGAAATTGTGGAGTTGCGTTAAGGTCGCATATGAAATCATTACGTGTTGTTCTTACGTCTTGCATTTTGATGGCGGCAAGCAATGTGCTGGTAATGCCTGCGGACGCCGGAAATACGTATACAGGGGCAGACTTTGCATGGCCCGATTCGCCTGGCGTTGGCCATTTGGGGCTTTATATAGACGACGACATTAGTCACACTCGGTTGATGTCTACTGTGCGTACTCAGTCTGGCCAATTGTGCACTTCGCTGAACGATGCTGCCTGTGCAAACCAAACGGTGCGAACGTATTCCATTTTGCCTCGCTGTGAAACTGATGCGCAGAAAGACTGTGTCGAGTCTTTTGGGGCAACCTCTAGTCAAGGTGCAGCGAGTGAGGGCATTTTCTCGCGTTATTTTCCAGAGCAAGGTCTTGGAGATTTTGAGGGGAACCCTGGGATGAATATTCCCACTGGTGCCGCTCCAAGTATTTTTACGTTGCCCGGTGTCTCACACAACGACGGAAATGAATACATGGTGATTGCATCGGTTAACGGGGTATCTCCAACTGGTGGGGTTCAAGCACCTTCAAGTATCACTATTCATGCTTCGGTTTATCCGGTGAAAGTTCTTGCAGGAAACTTCAAGCGAAATTCGCCCTTGGAGAATGGTTTTGGAGTGAGCCATGGTTCGTCTGACAAGTGGGGCAATTGCGCATCAATTGCCGATGGATATTGCGCAGCTCGACAAGACTTTCCGGCAAATACAAAGTTTTCACTCAGTTTGCGATTGTCGACTCCGCCCAAGGGCTGGTTGCACGGTCGCATCTTTTCGCCCACTGTTACTTATGAGGCAGCTGGTACTTCTACACGCTTAAAAGTAGATGCAACTCCTGTTCAGGTTGCGGCGGTAGCAACTTGGGGTAAGTACTCGGAACTCCCCGAAGCAGCTAAACGGGGAGCGATGAATTGCAGTGATACTTCAAACTGTGGGCAAATGAATCCACAAAGTAGCGGTGCGCATACTTCGGTTGAAGCTTGGCGTGCTGTCTACGGCGACAAAGCTTCGTGGGTACGCGGGCAGTGGATGTACCAAACCCTTTCCGAATATGAAATGGTCGGGAGTTCTCTCGCTGCATGCACATCTGGGCCTGCAAAGTTCGACGGGTTCATCACAACCAATGCAACGGGTTACGCCGCAGGACCGCCTGTGTTTGACCCAGTAGGAAAGACGCTGTCGTATGTGGTTGCGGCGCCGCATACCAATGCTGAAGGAGGTCTCATCGTGGGTACATACGACCTCATGATGCGTTCAGATCTTGCAGCATGTTTGTATGGTGGCAACGTAAGTGACATTGTTGCAAGCGTTGCGGTCGTTTACGACAATGCCACTTCAACAACCACTGAAGTTAAAACAGACGTCACTAATGACGGTACGTGGTTCAAGGTCAGTGCTTCTGGGTTTCACTATTCCATGCCCACAATTAAGACGACATTGAGTTCGAAATCGGGAGCTCTCCCATCGGTGAACTCGGCGCCAAGCATCATCAAGAAGTCGGTCTCGGCTCGAGCTTTGGCCACTCGTGCTCAACTCGTGGTGTCGCGTGGAGATGTTGTATCGCTGCGAGTATCCAAAGCGTGGACGAAGAAATGCACAGTTGTTCGGCAAACGTTGCGCATTACGAAAACAGGTACTTGTCGAGTAACCGTTCGAGTGGAGACACGAAAGCAAAAGCCTCGATTTCGTACGATGACGCTTCAGGTTGTGAAATAAGACTTTGCCTATTTA
>JAURNB010000014.1 GCA_030830415.1 Acidimicrobiales bacterium
AGCAAGCCTTGGTGACCCCGACATTGTTGGCGACCAAAACAAACTGCGCGATGCGTCGCGCTTGTATAAGCAAATGACCCCCATCGTGCAGTGCATTCGCACTATTCGCGAAACACAGGGCAATGCCGAAGCTGCTCGTGAACTGATGGAACAAACCGTGGGCGATGAACGTGACCTTTTCCGCGAGGAACTGGCCAGTGCAGAAGCTGAACTCGAGTCGCTTGAAGCTGAACTCAAAATGCTCTTGTTGCCACGCGATGCAAACGACGGCAAAAACGTCATTGTCGAAATTCGCGGCGCTGAAGGTGGCGAAGAAGCAAACCTTTTTGCGGCAGACCTGCTCGAGATGTATCGCGCGTATGCCGCCAACCAAGGTTGGAAGTGCGAAACACTTTCGCTCGATTTCTCGCCATTGGGCGGAATTAACCAAGTAGTCATACTCATGAGTGGCGACCTGGCATGGACCTATATGAAATTCGAAGGTGGCCCGCACCGCGTACAACGCGTTCCGGTGACTGAAAGCCAGGGTCGAGTGCACACTTCGTCGGCAACGGTCACGGTGATGCCAGAAGCCGAAGAAGTCGATGTGTTCATCGATGAAAAAGACTTAGATATCGATATCTATCGCTCATCGGGTGCTGGCGGACAGCACGTCAACACCACCGACTCTGCAGTGCGTATTACGCACAGGCCAACGGGTGTTGTGGTGGCAATGCAAGACGAACGTAGTCAGTTGCAAAACAAGGCACGCGCAATGCAAGTGTTGCGCACGCGCATTATGAAACTGCGCCAAGAAGAACACGACGCCGAAGCATCTGCTCAGCGAAAAGCACAAACAGGTGGTGGCGGCCGCAGCGAGAAAATTCGCACATACAACTACAAAGACAATCGCCTCACCGATCACCGCATTGGGCTTACTTTGTACAAGTTGCAAGACATATTGAGTGGCAACTTGCTTGAAGTTTCGCAAGCACTTATTAGCGACGAACGCTCACGGCAGTTGGCCGGAGAAAAATAAGCCCATACTGGGGTGCCCATGAGTAACGACCAGGCAAGCACGTGGCGCGAGTTGTGGAGTGAAACTACGTCACTTCTCGGTGACGAAAAAGAAGCGCGTTGGCTATGTGAAGAAGCAAGCGGGCTCGAGGGCAGCGAATTTCTGGAATCGCTGAACGAAGCAGCAACAATGCGCATGGGTGTGTCTTTGCAAGCAATGGTGGGCCGCAGGCTGGCCGGCGAACCTGTGCAATACGTGCTGGGGCATTGGCCATTTCGCCACATCGACTTACTGATCGACCAGCGAGTTCTTATTCCACGGCCCGAAACTGAACAAGTTGTTGAAGTCGCATTGAACTGTGTTCGTCAGTTGCGTAGCGATGAACACATGTTGCGCATTGCCGATATTGGCACGGGTAGTGGAGCAATTGGATTATCTATGGCAAACGAATTGCCACACGACAATACTGAAGTGTGGCTGAGTGATATCTCCACCGATGCCCTCGATGTTGCGCGAGCAAATATTGCCGGCATTGGTCGTAATGCACGCAATGTGCGTGTCGCTGAAGGCAGTTGGTGTGCGGGTCTTCCCCGTGAACTACATGGTTCCTTCCAAGTGATTGTGTCGAACCCTCCCTATATCGATATATCTGACCCGCTTGTTGAAGACTCTGTGCGTACGTGGGAGCCACACATTGCACTTTTTTCTCCCAACCAAGGTCTACGCGATGTATTGGGAATTGCCCAAGAGGCACGTGAGTTTCTTGCACCTGGCGGCTATCTCGTTTGTGAGATGGGTTTTGCGCAAGGCGATGTGCTGCGTGCCGAGTTCACTCAGCTGGGGTATTCACACGTGGAAGTACGCAAAGACTTTGCGGGTCTCGACCGCATCATTATGGGGCAGTGGGCAAAGAGCGCTGAATAAACGAGAGTTGATGCAACAGTAAATTCTCTGCCACAACTTCTTGAGGCGTCATGTGTGTAACACCCGACAGTGGTAAGACCTCATGATCTTTTCCTGCGGCAAGAAGCGCGCTCGATAATTGCAATGTGTGCGCTGCAACTACATTGTCGTCAGCAAGACCATGAATGAGAAGTAGTGGTCGCTCAAGCAAATGAGCATCGTTGATGAGCGACGTGCTCTCGTACGGGCCTGCATTAACTGCAGGGTTGCCTAAGTAGCGTTCGGTGTAGTGCGTGTCGTACAAGCGCCAGTCGGTGACGGGTGCTCCTGCAACTGCACAATGAAAAATGTCGGGTCGGCGAAGCACAGCAAGTGCAGCAAGGTAGCCACCAAAGCTCCAGCCACGAATTGCCACACGTGTTACGTCGGCACGTGGTTCCAATTGCGCAAGAGCCTGTGCAACTTCCACTTGGTCAACAAGCACTGGTCCGGCCAGGTCATGCAACACGCTGCGTTCGTACGCACTTCCTTTGCCGGGCGTACCACGGCCGTCGGCAACAACCACTACGAAGCCTTGGTCGGCAAACCACTGTGATGTGGCATATGCCAAAAGTGAGCCCACCACGCGTTGCGCATGCGGGCCACCATATGGGTCGAATAGGACCGGAAGTTTGCTCGTGCTGTTGTCGCGCGGCGTCACGATGGCAACGGGAATATTGCTATTGCCCACGGTGTGAAAAGCAACATTGGGTGCAACGAGCATTTCTTCAGCGTGAGATTGAACGCTGTGCCCGGTACTGGTCGAAAACTCCGCACGCGGAGTAGTCATATGCGAAACCCGCAACAAAAATGCATTGTCGGTGGCGATGCCAGAAACGGAATGTGGTGTGGGGTGTGAACTGCTGAGACAGGTGAGGTTGTTGGTGGCAACATCGCATCGCCATATGTCAATAGTCCATGGGGAATCGATGTGGTTTGCCTGAAAGACAATGGTTTCCCCTACATGCAAAACAGCACGCACTTGAAGATGTGCCGGAGTAACAAGAACACCATCTACCTGAAGGCGTCGTGTACCTTCACGGTCAACTGTTGTAACAAGTTTCCCAGCTGCTGAAAGAGTAGGAACACCGCTCACCAGTTCTACCCATGCATCGTCGGAGTCGGTGAAGATTTCAACGGCGATTCCGTTTGTCGCATCAATAGAAAAAACAGCAATCGATTTCTGGTCGCGCGTTTGGAGTTGGACAATGAGCCCAGCGGCGCTCCATGAAACAGAATTGAGATACTCAAAAGAGTGGGGCAGTGCCACTTCAATTGCATTTGCCGATTCACGGTGAACAATATGCAATGTCACCTTGGCATTTGCAGTTCCAGCAGCGGGGTAACGATGTTCGGCAGCTGGCTTTTCAGGGTGGGCAGGGTCGGCAATAAACCACGTATCTATTGGCGATTCATCGACACGACAAACAGCAAGATGTTCACCTTCTGGCGACCACCAGTAGCCACGTTGACGACCCATTTCTTCTGCGGCAATGAAGTCGGCCATGCCCCATGAAATATGAGGAGCAGGGTCGGAAGCTAAAACCTTTTCGTCGGTGTTATCTGTGCCCTGTGAAATGCCGGCCACACATAATGCGCCATTGCGAATGTAAGCAACGTGAGTGCCTGGTGCATTGAGGCGCGCATCGAAAACGCCAGGTTCAATGTTGAGGGCGCTGCTGCGCCCATTCAACAAATCAATAAGAAAAAGTTGCCCGTTAATAATGGTGACTGCATGTTCAACTGCTGCGTCACATGAGTATGAAACAACACCGCTGGCACTTTCGCGTGCACGTTCACGACGCCGTAGTTCTTCAGCAGTGATATTGCCGGTGTTGTCGAGCACTGCTTGCGGGTTGAAGACGCATTTTTCTTCACCAGTCTCGGTATCGAGCACCCAGAGCATGTTGACCGAGTTGCTGCCCGATTCTGTGCGGGCAAAGACCAAGCGCTGTGAGCATGGTGACAAAGTGAAACTGCGTGGTTCACCCAGCGAGAGGCGTTGAGTACGTGCGTATTGTCGTGGAAAGGTGTCGTTATGTGTCACAAGTATGCTTTCCGCTTCATTTGTAATGGCTATTTAACGTGTACAACACCAGCAGCATCGAGCTCTACTGCGCGTCCGACAAACTCTTCGGTGCACATGGCGCTACCAAGTGTGGCGTCGGTGCTTTCGCCCCATGCGCGGCGACCATCGGCAAGTAGGCAAGCGGCATGCACCATTGCAGGCTTGCCGTCACGGTCGTGCATCACCGAATATGCCTCGAGTGTTGCTGGCCCCACTGCTTCAGCGGCCTTGGCAACTGATCGTCGGGGCATGGCATCAATTTGATCTTGTGGATACGCGTGTTTGAAAGCTTCCTTGGGCGGCTGCGTGCTGTACACACCAAAGGCATGTTTGGTGGTGTAGCCACCGTTAGCCCACACCAGGCCAAGCTCGTTTGGCGCATTGCGGAGGTCGTTCATCACCGTGGCAATTGCGTGCATGACGTAGTTGTTCCAAGGGCCACCGGCAAAAGGCAAGCCACCAGTGCGGGTGAGTTGCGCATTGATATCGAGACCAAGTGATTGTGCGCCAAGTTGTACCGCTGCAGGGAAGCATGAGTAGAGGTCGACAATGCCAATGTCGTCTATACCAACACCTGCATTTTGCAACGCAAGTTTTCCACCCAGTTCAATAGCTGGAGTTTCAGCAAAGGTCCAGCGCTCAGAGATGAATTGGTGCTCATGGCAGTCGGTGCCCGAATGAATAAAGATCCAACGGTCGCGAGGAATGCCAAGTGCTTCAGCTTTTTCTACCGAACACATAATGAGTGCAGCACCCATGTCGACATCGTTATTCGAGTTCATGAACTTCGGATATGGGAAACCAATCATGCGGTTGCTTGGGCTTGCAGTGCGAATGTCTTCGGCACTCACTGCATTTTGCGACCAGGCATTGGGGTTCTTCGCTGCAACATTGCTAAAGCGTGACCACAACTCAGAAATATGTTTTTGATGATCTTGAACACTGCGTCCGGCACGGGCACGAATTGCAGTTTCAAACATGGGGTACACCTGCACAGGCATCACAATTTTGCGCTGAATTTCGTATTCACTCACCATCACAAGGTCTTCACCTACTGCAGTTGGTGCGGGCACGTCGGCACCGGTTTTGCGCCATGTGAGTTCGGCGCCTGCTTTTTTCGCACGGGCCTTGGTGCGTGTTGATTCGCCACCGGTGAGCACAATGATGTCGGCTTGGCCGTTTTGAATTTCTGTGGCAGCAGCATTGACCAACGACTGTGGAGTATTGCCACCCATTGCGCTGAGCGCGTATTCACGCGAGCTCACGCCGAGGTCTTGCGCAATGAGCCACGCTGGGTTGCCGTATTTCCAACTCAGTAATCCCACCACGCGCAGTGCGTCGAGAGCAGGAAGAGAAGTTAAACCAGCATCGGCTGTGGCGAGACGAATAGCTTCCACCATGAGCGCAACAGGGTCGGCAGCAGTATTGAATGAAGCGGTACGTGGGTCATTTGGGCGTTGTAGCGACTGGCCTGAACCAACGAGAATTGGAGTCTTTGGTGAAAGAGTCATAGACGCAGGTTAGGCGTTCCGAGGCCTGCAAACCCTATGCTCAGAACATGACTGCCGCACTTCACATTGCTATTGGGGCCGACCACGCTGGTTATTCCCTGAAGCAACACCTCATCGCATTTCTCCGTACTGCTGGGCACACAGTCGATGACCTCGGTACGCACTCCACCGAGAGTTGCGATTACCCACCCATTTGTGCAGCTGTGGGTCGTGCAGTGCGCGATGGCAAAGCAGAACTCGGCATCGTGCTTGGGGGCAGTGGTCAAGGCGAGCAACTCGCTGCAAACAAGGTCATGGGTGTGCGCGCTGCTTTGTGCAACTGCCTCTATACGGCGCGTATGGCGCGTGAGCACAACAATGCCAACGTACTTTCTATGGGAGCACGTGTCGTAGGAATAGGACTCGCAGAGGAAATCGTGCAAACATTTCTTGCCACTGCCTTTGAAGGTGGTCGTCACGAACGTCGCGTTGCACAACTCGGCGACATCGAACGTGAAGAAGCAAACAATTTCGGAGCACAAAAATGAGCACCCCAAAAAATTGGCCATCAGAACTCGAAAGCGAAGACGTTGTTTTCTCTCTCATCGACGACGAGCTCAAGCGTCAAGTCACGGGTCTGCAGCTCATTGCAAGTGAAAACTTCACATCGCCAGCAGTGATGCGTGCAACTGGTTCTGTACTCACTAACAAGTACAGCGAGGGTTACCCCGGCAAGCGCTATTACGGCGGTAACGCCATTGTCGACGATATTGAGAGCATTGCCATTGAACGCATCAAGAAACTCTTCGGTGCCGACCACGCCAACGTGCAGCCACACTCTGGGGCAAGCGCAAATATGGCGGTATATCTAGGCCTTTTGAATCATGGAGACACCGTTCTTGGTTTGAGCCTCGACCACGGCGGTCACCTCACCCACGGATCTCCTGTGAATGCCAGTGGCATCTTTTACAACTTTGTTTCCTACAAGGTGTCGCCTGGCGATGAGCGCATCGACATGGAAGAAGTGCGTGCACTTGCATTGCAGCACCGCCCGAAACTCATTGTTGCTGGTACTACGTCGTACACGCGTCGTCTTGAGCCAGAACCATTTAAGAAAATTGCCGATGAAGTTGGCGCACTGTTGATGTTTGACATTGCTCACCTTGCTGGCCTAGTTGCAGGTGGGGCACACCCAAACCCCGTTCCTTATGCCGACGTGGTTACTTTCACCACGCACAAAACATTGCGTGGCCCTCGTGGCGGTTGCATTTTGTGCAAAGCCGAGCACGCACAAAAAATCGATAAGGCCATCTTCCCAGGTAGCCAAGGTGGGCCACTCGAACACGCCATCGCTGCAAAGGCTGTGGCATTTGGTGAAGCGTTACACCCCACCTTCCGTGTGTATGCCGAGCAAATTGTGAAAAACGCCAGTGCTCTTGCCCAAGCTCTCGCCCAACAAGGCTTCCGCTTGGTGTCGGGTGGTACCGATGTGCACATGATGGTGGTCGATCTCACTCCATTCGATGCAGAGCTCACCGGAAAAGAGGCACAGTTGGTGCTCGACTCTGCTGGCATCACCCTCAACAAAAACACCATTCCTAACGACCCGCGCAGCCCATTTGTTACCTCAGGTGTGCGCATTGGTACACCATCGGTTACCACTCAAGGAATGAAAGAGCCTGAAATGGTGCTCATAGCCGAGCTCATTGCTACGGCCCTGCGCAACCGCACCGACTCGGCTGCATTGGCAAAAGTACGCAGCGATGTTGCTGAACTTTGCGCAAAGTTCCCTGTTTATTAGAGAAAACACAGACTCTGCTGAAGTAGTGGTGCAGAGGTCTAATCTAGAACCACATGAGTGACATCAACGGCTATCTCATCGTTGCTGCATGTGCAGCCATTGTCACTTTTGCTGTGACCCCATTCGTCATGAGCCTGGCGCGTCTGAAGAATTGGATGGCCCAGCCAGACCCGCGCAAAGTACACACCACACCTACGCCCGACATTGGTGGGGTAGCGCTGCTCGTTGGCATTATCACTGCATTGCTTTTGGCATGGCAGATGGACAGGTTTGGTCCACTGTTCGATGGCAGTTCCGAAATGCTGGGTGTAGCAATTGCCGCTATTGCAATTTGTGCAATCGGATTCATCGACGACATACGTGAAATTTCTGCTCCTGCAAAAGTTGCAGGCACCGCAGGAGTTGGCATGGTGTTGGTGTGGGCCGGTGTCACCATGTTTTATTTCCGCGTTCCATATTTCGATGTATTTGTTTTGTCGAATGACTGGATTCCGCTTGTCACTATTTTGTGGTTGTTGGTAATGACCGAAGCAATCAACCTCATCGACGGATTAGACGGTTTAGCAACGGGAATTGTCGCTATTGCATCGGCTGCTTTCTTTTTGTATAGCCGTCATCTCGGTGATTTGGGTTTGCTTGCCGAACCCAACATTGGGCCGCTCGTTGCTGCAGTCACCTTTGGTGCATGCATTGGTTTTCTTCCACACAACTTCAACCCAGCCAAAATTTTCATGGGCGACAGTGGTGCGTTGCTACTTGGCCTCATGCTCGCTATTTCCACCAGTGTGGTGGGTGGGCGTGCAGACCCAGCTACACAAGACTTCAATAGCCAGACATATTTCTTTTTGGCACCGCTGTTTATTCCGCTCCTCATTTTGGGTGTGCCCATTTTCGACGTGTTGTTTGCCATTGTGCGTCGTGCATACAAGCGACAAAGCTTTGCAACAGCCGACAAGGGGCACTTGCATCACCGCCTCATGAACCTCGGCCATGGCCAACGTCGTAGCGTGCTCATCTTGTGGCTTTGGACAGTTCTGCTTTCAGGAATGGCGTTGTATCCAGTCATTTCTACTTCTGGCGGCAGCATTGCGCCTTTTGGAGTAGCTGCTGTGGCTTTGGGTTTGTACACCGTGTTGCACCCCAGCGTGCGACGTAAATCGCGTGATGATGCCGCATCGCAAGATGAAGAATTGGCGATACGCAATGAGTTGCCGTAGTTTGAAACAAACCCCAAAGGCCATGCTGTGAGACTTCTTCCCGATCCCAAAATTGTGCGCCGCATTGCGGGTAACCCACGTGCTGCAGAAAACAGTGCAGGTGGGCTTGGCCATGGTGCCGAAATGGCATTTGGTGTGTTGGTCTTTTTCCTCATTGGTCTAGCCATCGACTACTTCGTCGGAACGACGCCACTCTTCATGATTGTGATGACCGTCTTTTCGTGCGTGGGCAACTTCGTCAAAATGTGGTTTGGTTACGACACCCAAATGAAGCGCCTTGAAGCCGAGCGGGCAGAAACACGGCGGGTGCAACCACGAGCAACAGAGGGCGAACAATGAACGACCCCAGTTCACTTTTCACTTCGCAGCTCTCTGGCGGGGCTCCTGAGGTTGCCGTCACCCGTCATATGTTGGTGCGCGGGCTCATTGCAGCACCTCTTCTCATTTTGATTGCTGGATTCATCTGGGGAGCTGATGGGGCAGTGTCGAGCGCTTTTGGTTGTGCGCTTGTGATGGTCAATTTCGCCTTAGCAGCAGCTCTCATCTCCACCACGGCGCGCATTTCGTTGGCGCTCATGATGGGTGCAGTGCTTTTTGGCTATCTCATCCGGTTGGGCATCATTTTTGCGGCCGTTGTTCTGGTGCGCGATATGTCATGGATTTCGCTACCGGCACTCGGATGCACCATTATTGTGACGCACCTTGGTCTTCTTTTTTGGGAACTTCGGCATGTGTCGGCCTCATTGGCTTACCCAGGTCTGAAGCCAAGTTCAGGTGGTGAGGCAAATACCTCATCGTGAAATTCGTTCTTCTCGACTTCTTTCTACTAAATTGAGCGAAGTCGATTTTTAATCAACACTTTTTGCTCTTATCCCTGTCCTCGAACTAACACGAAACGGAATCGCACGTGATCGCTCTTGAGTTCCCGCCGATTAACGAGATCCTTCGCTGGAAGGATCTCTTCGAGTCTTTCAACAAAATCTCCATCATTGCAGTGCTTGCAGCAACCATCGGCACAGTGGTGTTTTTGTTGGCTGGTCGTCAAAGCGCAAAAACTGCACCTCGCGGTATCCGCAACATTGCAGAAAGCACAGTGGAGTTCATCGAAAACGGTGTAGTGATGCAAACCATGGGTCGCGATGGCCTGGGTTGGACACCATTCCTCTTGTCGCTCTTTACATTCATTTATCTCTGCAACGTTCCCGGAATCATTCCGTTCTTGCAGATGCCAGCAACAGCACGTATGGCGTTGCCTGCAGCGCTCGCACTCATGGTGTGGGTGGTCTACAACGGTGCCGGAATTAAGCACCAAGGTTTTGGTGGCTACTTCAAGTCAGTGTTGTTCCCACCTGGAGTACCCAAGGCTCTCTACATTCTCGTGACACCAATCGAGTTCATCTCGGCCATCATTGTTCGTCCCTTCTCACTTGCTGTGCGACTTTTCGCCAACATGCTTGCTGGTCACATTTTGCTCGTGACCTTTGCACTGCTCACCGAATCGCTTTTCCAAGCTAAAGATAAAATCCTCATCCCGTTTGGCGTTTTGCCCATGGGTATGTTGATTTTCTTGACCGGTTTTGAAGTGTTGGTGGCGTTTTTGCAGGCCTACATCTTCACTATCCTCACCGCGGTATATATCGGTGGGGCAGTACACCCTGAACACTAAGCACTAACTAAAAATTCTGAATACCCAATCTTCATAAGTAACGAGGAGAAATAAGAAATGGAAGCATTAGCGAAAATTGTTGTGAAAGCAGCAGAAGCAGCGGCAGATCCAGCAGCAGCAAAGAACGAAGCAGCAGCAGCGTCAGCTGGTTTTGCTTACGGTCTCGCCGCAATCGGACCTGGTATTGGTATCGGTTACATCGTGGGTAAAGCAGTCGAAGCAATGGCACGTCAGCCAGAAGCTGCCGGCATGGTTCGTACCACAATGTTCTTGGGTATCGCATTTACCGAAGCTCTTGCACTTATCGGATTCGTTGTATTCATTCTTCTCAAGTTCGCCTAAAGCGAATTTGAGAGTTGTCCATCTATCTTCCTGCTAAAGCGCAGGTTCAGGAGATCACATGTTGACTGCAATAGTCACCCGCTCGGGTGAGGCGGCCGTGTCGGTGAGGTTGGTCCAAACAGACTCAGCCACACCAACCGAAGTCGTCGTCTCGGCGGAAACTGAAGAAACCGTCCTCCCGACGGAAGCTGAGCCGATGATGATGTCGGCTGAGCCAGTGTCTGACGCCGTGCCAACAGAGGCATCTGAAGAAGTCCCTGTTGCCGCTGAAGCGCGTGCCCTTTCAGCTGAAACCGGCACTGTAGAAGTGGTCGACGCGGGTCCGAACCCTATTGCACCAGAAGGTAAGGAATTGATGTGGACCTTTGGTCCATTCCTCATCTTCCTGATTCTCATGAGGTACTTCCTCTTCCCACGCTTGCGCAAAGGAATGGACTCACGTTACGAAAGCATCCGCAGCGATCACGACGGTGCCGATGCTGCAAAAGCCGATGCTCGTGCAGAGGTTGCCAAGTACGACACCGCGCTTGCTGGTGTTCGTGCCGAAGCAGCACAGCGAATCGATGCAGCTCGTCAAACTCTCGACCAAGAGCGTCAACGCGCAATTGCTGAAGTCAATGCTCGTATTGCAGCAAAGAAAGCTGAAGCAGAAGCCGCAGCAAACGCAGAGCGTGCAGCAGCCCAGGCACAAGTCAGTGCCGCTGTTACCTCGGTTACTTCAACTGTTGCATCGCTTGCACTCGGCAAAACTGCCGATGCGGGTGTGGTGTCGCAAGCTGTTTCAGAAGCAATGCAAAATGCAGGGAGCCGATCATGAGACTCATTCATCTCATCGCTGCTGAAGATCCTTCGCAGACGCACCACTGGCTCTTGCCAGAAACCGCAGAAATTATTTACGGTGGAATTGCGTCGCTCATTAT
>JAURNB010000100.1 GCA_030830415.1 Acidimicrobiales bacterium
AGCCACTGTGCTGACCAGTAGTGATGTGCAGCGCGCGATACGCCGCATCGCTCATGAAATTATTGAACACGTTGCCTCAGTGGCCGGTTCTGCAGGTTCTTCAGAAAAAGTAGCCATTATGGGTCTCCAGCACGGAGGCGTGTGGCTAGCCGAAGCAATCCACTCCAACATTGTTGAAATACAGCCCGACACGCCCATTGTGCTCGGATCCATCGATGTCAGCATGTACCGCGATGACATTGGGTTGCGCCCCACTTTGGAAGTCGCCACTTCGCATGTTCCGTGCAGCCTCGACGGGGTGCTAGTGGTACTCGTTGACGACGTGTTGTTCACAGGGCGCACGGTACGAGCAGCACTCGACGCTCTCATCGAATTCGGTCGACCACGAGCAGTGCGTCTTGCGGTCATGGTCGACCGTGGGCACCGCGAATTGCCCATACGACCCGATTTTGTGGGAAAGAACCTCCCGACTCATGTTTCTGATGAAGTGCTTGTGCAGCTGTCGGGTGTGGAAGTTTTCCCAGGAGCGCACGCATGAAACATCTCTTGTCAATGGATGACCTCTCGCTTGGCGAACTGCAGCAACTGCTGTCGCTTGCCGACGAAATGAGCGAAATCCAAAAGCGTGCTCAGCCCAAAGTTCCGGCTCTGCGCAACAAAACAGTGGCGAGCCTCTTCTTTGAAGACAGTACACGCACCCGTTTGTCTTTTGAAACAGCTGCAAAGCGTTTGTCGGCTGACACCATGACCTTTAGTGCAGCATCGTCAAGCGTCAACAAGGGCGAGAGTTTGCGCGACACAGTAGAAACTCTGTCGGCGATGGGCGTCGACGCATTCGTGGTGCGTCATAAAACTGCAGGTTTGCCTCTAGCCATGACGCAGTGGACAGACGCTCACATTGTGAACGCTGGCGATGGGGCACATCAACATCCCACGCAAGCCTTACTCGATGCATTTACGCTCACTCGCGCACTGGAAATGGGTAACTCTCTTACGGGAGTGCGTATAGCAATGGTGGGCGACATTCGCCATAGCCGCGTTGCGCGCAGCACGGTGCGAGCATTTGTTTTGCTTGGCGCCAAAGTCACACTCGTTGCTCCAGCGTCGCTCTTGCCACCTTCACTCATTTATAGCGATACGGCCGAAACGCGCCACGAATGGCCGGTGTCCACCTCGCATGATCTCGATGAAGTTCTCGGTGAGGTTGACGTTGTGTACCTCTTGCGGATGCAGCACGAACGTATGAATGCTGCGTTCATTTCTTCAGTAGGCGAGTACGCACTGCATTTTGGTCTCACGCCACAGAGGTTGGCGAAACTTCCTCACAGTTTCAAGTTGATGCATCCCGGTCCGATGAACCATGGGGTGGAAATCGGTGTCGACCCAGCGCTGGTTCCTGGGTCGCTCATCACACAGCAGGTCACCAACGGAGTATCTGTTCGCATGGCTGTATTGCTTTCACTACTTGGTCCAGCAGCCACGAGTGAAATGACGAAAGAAGAGAGAAATGTCTAGTAACAAATCGATTCTCATTACTGGTGGAACAGTGGTCAATGCTTCGGGCGAAGTGCTTGCCGACGTGATGATTGATCAAGGTGTTGTGCAAGAGGTCGGCCCCAATATCTCTGCGAAATATGCCGCCGAGAATGAAGGAGGTCCACGACGTATCGATGCCACTTCCTGTGTTGTTACCTCTGCATTTGTCGACCTGCATACCCACTTGCGTGAGCCTGGTCGTGAAGAATCAGAAACAATCGAGACAGGGTCCCGTGCAGCAGTGCTAGGCGGCTACGGAGCTGTTGTGGCCATGCCAAATACCGAGCCGGCTCAAGATTCGGTTGCAGTGGTCGAGTTTGTTCGTATGCAAGGGAAGCGCGCAGGTTTAGTCGATGTCGTGCCTTCTGCGTGTATCACTGTGAATCGTGCTGGGTTGCAACTCAGCCCATTTCATTCCTTGGCTCAAAATGGAGTGACTTTGTATACCGACGATGGCAATGGGGTGCAAGACCCTGTCATCATGCGTCGCGCCATGGAGGACGCCAAGGAACTCAACATCACTCTGATGCAGCATTGCGAGGTCTCGCGACTCACCGAAGGTGCAGTAATGCATGAAGGCTGTTGCTCATCTCACCTTGGCCTGCCAGGTTGGCCATCCATCGCAGAAGTTCTCATGCTGCAACGTGATCTCGAATTAGTGCGGGAAACCGGAGCAAAAATGCACTTCCTGCATCTTTCCACCGCGCGCAGTGTCGAGCTCGTGCGGCAAGCAAAGAACGAAGGCTTGCCGGTCACGGCTGAAGTGACTCCGCATCACTTCTCTCTCACCGATGAAAAGTTGTCTGGGTTCAACACTGTGTTCAAAGTCAACCCACCACTACGCACGATGGAAGACGTTGAAGCTCTGCGCATAGGAATGCAAGACGGCACAATCGACGCAATTGCCACCGATCACGCTCCTCATGCGGCTCATCTGAAAGATCAAGATCTGCTTGCTGCTCCACCGGGAATGTTGGGGCTGCAAAGTGCGCTCGGTGTGGCATTGAAGTATTCGGGCTGCTCAGTGCAGCGAGTAATTGAATTGATGTCTTGGGCGCCTGCTCGCATTGCAGGCCTCACTGCTCGTCAAGGAAATGCTGTTGCATCTGGCAACATCGCAAACCTCGTTGTATTCAACCCAGCGGCTGAATGGGAGCAATCTCTCGAGCAGCTCGTGAGCAAAAGTCAAAACACCCCTTATCTCGGACTCCCATTGCAAGGTCAAGTGCAGTGCGTATTGCGAGATGGAAAAGTCATAGTAGAAGCAGGAGTAATAGCAAAATGAGCGCGCCGAACGGGTTTACAGATGGGCACCTTGTGCTGGCAAACGGCGAAGTTTTTGAAGGCGAAGTATTTGGTGCATTGCCTGAATCGGGTATCTCCGCTGGCGAAGTGGTGTTCAACACTGCAATTACTGGGTATCAAGAAATCATTACCGATCCTTCTTATGCCGGCCAGATCATTACCTTTACACAGCCTCATATTGGGAACTACGGAACAGTCGATTTAGATAATGAATCGGTACGACCATTTGCTCGCGGAGTGGTCATGCGTCAAATGGCCAGGCGTCATAGCAACTGGCGCGCGCAAGACTCTTTGTTGTCTTCTCTGCAGCGCTGGGGTATTCCCGCTATCGGTGGAATTGACACACGACGCCTGACCCGCATTTTGCGTGACGCAGGTGCGATGAGTGGTTCTTTTGGAACTGCCGATCCAAAGGTTCTTTTGCAAGCTGCACAAAAAGAAAAAGGTACCGCTGGGATAGATCTCGTTTCTCAAGTCACCACACAGTCGCCCTACGAAGTAGGGAATGGAAAATACAAAGTGGTGGCTTACGACTTTGGAATCAAGTCAACTATCGTGAATTGTCTTGCAGAAATTGCCACTGTACGAGTGGTGCCTGCGCATACCAGTGCCGATGAGGTGCTGCAGATGAAACCCGATGGTGTCTTCTTGTCGAATGGTCCTGGCGACCCCGAGATGGTGGGTACTGCCGTTCAGTCGATCAAAGATCTTTTGGAAAA
>JAURNB010000101.1 GCA_030830415.1 Acidimicrobiales bacterium
CCAGGCAAGGGAATACAACATTGCGTTTTGTAATGGCCACGCCGATGGTTCAGGAGTTTCGGCCGGCAGGTTTCCGAAACGAACACGAACAGCGTGCGTCAATGTTGACACCGGGTTCCATTCAGCGACGGTTTTCAGTACCCCTGGCAAACTGTCGGACGGAACAAAAGTGTTTGCAATAAAAGTCAGCGGGAAGAGCACGACGAAGGTGGCGTTGTTCACCACTTCTGGTGTCGGAACGAGAAGCCCGAGGCACGCCATGACCCATGAAAACGAATACGAGAAGAAAAGCAACAACAAGTAGGCAACCACAGCATCGAGTATTGAGCCTCGTATGCGCCAACCCACAGCAAACCCGGCCAAAGACATGATGATGACCGATAACAAGTTGTAGACAACATCGCTGGCTGTACGACCCGCTACTACTGCCGAGCGTGACATCGGTAGCGATCGGAATCGGTTGATGAGCCCTTTCTGTACGTCTTCAGCTAAACCCGACGCAGTAAACGTGGAACCAAAAACCACAGTTTGGGCAAAGATGCCAGCAATGAGGAACTCGCGATAGTTCCCTCCAGGAATATCTATTGAGCCGCCGAACACGTAGGCGAAAAGCAGAACGAACATGAGTGGCTGAATAATGACGAAGACCATTACTTCTGGCACTCGACTAATGCGGATGATGTTTCGTCGGGCAATGGTGGTGGCATCACGAATCATTCTGATCATGACTGCTCCTCCTGTGTCTTGCGCCCGGTGAGTTCCATGAATACGTCATCGAGGGTTGGTCGCCGCAAACCGATGTCAAGAATCTCTACGTTTTGTGCGGTGAGTTCTACCATCACCAAACCGAGGGCCTCCACGCCTTTGGCGACGGGAATGGAAATGAGAGCATCTTGGTCTTCAGTGCGAATGGCCCCAATTGCAAACGGGCGAACAATGTCTTCCACACGCGAGAGGTCACTCAGTAATGCGAGGTGAATATCGAGATGCTCACCTCCAATGCGGCGTTTCAATTCTTGTGAGGTACCGCGTGCGATGGCTCGGCCGTGATCAATCACCACGATGTCGTGAGCTAACTGATCAGCTTCCTCAAGGTATTGCGTAGTGAGTATGACTGTGGTGCCAGCATCAACACGCTCGCGAATGACATCCCACAATTCACCCCGACTTCTCGGATCAAGACCTGTAGTTGGTTCGTCAAGAAAGAGAACAGGAGGGTCGGCAAGCAGTGCGCCAGCAAGGTCGATGCGCCTCCTCATTCCACCAGAGAAAGTTTTGAGTGGTCGGTTGGCTGCTTCGCTTAATCGAAATCGCTCAATGAGTTCACTTGCTTTCTTACGCGATGCCCGACGGCGCATGCCATATAAACAACCAATCATCTCGAGATTTTCCATCGCTGTGAGATGTTCATCAACTGCGGCGTATTGACCAGATAAACCAATTAAAGATCTCACACGTTGAGGTTCCGTCAATACATTTGCGCCGGCTACTCGAGCTGTTCCGGCATCGGGGGCGGTAAGAGTAGTGAGAATGGAAACCGCAGTTGTTTTCCCTGCACCATTCGGACCAAGAAGACCTAAGACTGAGCCAGCTGGAACCGAGAGGTCGAGACCGTCGAGTGCCACAACGTCTCCATAGTGTTTGGTCAGCCCGTGCGCCTCAACGGCGAACTCTTCCGTATGGGTGTTTCTCGCAACATCGCTCACGATGCAAGCCTATTGCGACTATGTGTGCAAACTCTGCCTTGTGTCTTTCGCAATTCGCCCTAAAGTAGATGCATGCCTCAGTCAGACTCAATTCGGCAGCGTATTTTGGAGCTAGCTATTTCTGCAATTGATGAGGGTGGGGAAGCAGCGGTGCGAGTGAATGACCTTGCCGCCGAGGCAGGCGTCACTGTTCCTACGTTGTATCGACATTTTGGTAGTCGTGATGGTCTGGTGGAAGCTGCACAAACATACCGTTTTCGTAAAACTCAGTTTGTCGATAGCTCAGTGTTTGCTGCTTCACTTGCAAAGTGCAAGAATCAAGATGAATTGCGAAAAGCTTTACGTAAAGAACTTCTGACGCACTTCGATACAGATCGTTGGGAGTTACGCCAGGTGCGCCTCAATGCATTGGGGGCTGGTTATGCCCGCCCAGAGTTGGCTGCGTCGTTAGCTCTTGCTCAAAAGCAGGGCGCCATGGGAATTGCCGAAATGCTCTTGCCGTTTCAGAAAAAGGGTTGGATCCGGAAAGACATCGACCTACCAGCAACCGTGTACTGGTTTATGGGTCAAATTTTGGGCCGTGTACTTATTGAAATGGGTGATGACCCAGTGTCTCAAAAGAAGTGGAACGACGTATCGCTTGAGGGCATTATGGCCGTGATTTTCGGGGATACGCCGAAAAAATAGTACCTTTGGGAATCTGAAGTAGTAATACTACTTTTATGAGTAGTATTACTACTCATATGGTGAACTTAATCAAGCGCATCGTTCCGCTTCCTATGGTGATATGCATTGCTGTTGCTACGTGCACTGTGTGGATTGCAAACAATGTTGCACACGCCATCGGTGCTGGCGCTGAAATTGTGCAAGACACTAACCCAACGCAAGACAACGGCTTCACCACAACCAATTTTCAGATGTACAACGGAATTGGATATTTCCCTGCGTCAAATGCGCTATACGGCCAAGAATTGTGGCGAACAGATGGAACAGAGTCTGGTACGTACATGGTGAAAGATATCTTCACCGGTTCAGGGGGAAGCTCCCTCAGTATGAACCTCTTTGGTGGAGCGGTTTCAGGTGGTTTTTTCTTTATGGCAACCACTTCAGCAGAAGGAGCAGAGCTGTGGTTTTCTGACGGCACGGCTTCTGGTACGGCGCTAGTGAAAGATATTAATCCAGGTACCAATGGAAGTAACCCAGGAATGGCCACTACGAGTTGTACTACTTGTGGACTTGTTGTCTTGAATGACGTTGCATATTTCGCCGCCACTAATGGGACAAATGGAGTGGAGTTGTGGCAGTCAGATGGAACATCAGCTGGCACCTACATGGTGAAAGATATCTCCACCGGTTCAGCTTCTTCTGTCCCTCGCGGCCTTGCACTCTTCGGCAATGCTTTATTGTTCACTGCCACAGATGTAACAAATGGAACAGAACTATGGCGCTCTGACGGAACTTCAATCGGAACAACGCTTGTCAAAAATATTAGGGCGAGTACTGCAAGTGGGATGATCACCGCAAGTTCCGTTGTTGTAAGCGGAGGGGTCGCATATTTTGGTGCAGATGATGGCACAAACGGTAGAGAGCTATGGCGTTCTGATGGTACGGATTTGGGTACATACCTGGTGAAAGACATTCAGCCAGGAAGTACGGCAGGCTCTGTAACCAATATCACGCCTTTCAACGGTGGTGTTGTGTTCAATGCGCAAGACCCCACAGCAGGTTTTGAACCTTTCTTCTCTGATGGCACTTCTTCAGGAACCGCTCTCATCAAAGATGTCAACCCCACCGTGAGTTCTAGTGCGTTTAGTACAGGCTTCGTATTTCAGCCAGCGGGGTC
Source organism: Acidimicrobiales bacterium (assembly GCA_030830415.1). Classification (GTDB taxonomy): domain Bacteria; phylum Actinomycetota; class Acidimicrobiia; order Acidimicrobiales; family Ilumatobacteraceae; genus F1-20-MAGs119. Next base: position 3,550 of record JAURNB010000101.1, read on the forward strand.
GAAGTTGTTCTTCACTGCAAAAACAGCATTGAACGGCGATGAGCTATGGGTCACCGACGCAACCAGTAATGGCACGTACATGGTGGCCGACATCGCTGCTGGAACGACCAGCGGAATTACTAGCCAGTTCGTAGCGGTGAATAGTGGCAAGTTGTACTTTGCTGCAAACGATCTCGTCAATGGCCCGGAACTTTGGGTGAGTGACGGTACATCTGGGGGAACTTCCATGGTGAAAGATGTTTTCAACGGAACTGCGTCTGCGGGTGCGTTGTATCCGTTTTCTACCCCTTGGGGAATTGTCTTTGGTGGTTTCCAAACTGCCACGGGCCGTGAGTTGTGGCGCAGCGACGGCACTTCGGCTGGCACTTACTTTGTGAAAGACATTGCTCCATCTACTGGAACCGGTTACAACACAGTCGGAACCATTTTTTGGGGATGCCTAGGTAGCAAACACCTGTTTCACGGGCAGAACAAGATCTGGACAACAGATGGAACAAGTGCCGGCACTGTTGGAGTCGGAACGTCCGTTCAGAATCCGTACGACATCACTGACGCAGGCACGCAAACATTCTTCGTTGCGAGCACCACCGCCACCGGCAAGGAGCTCTGGCGTACAGACGGTACTGATGCGGGCACATACATAGTGAAAGACATCAACCCAGGCGCCGGCGAAGGTGTGCCCAGTGATTCAATATCTTCCAAAATTCTTGTCAATGGGGTTCTGTACTTTCCGGCAACAGAAAGTGTTTATGGATCAGAGCTCTGGCGATCAGACGGCACTGCTGCCGGCACGTACATGGTGAAAGACATCGTGTTGGGTACTACTGGAAGCGCGCCACGAATGTTGGCAAGTATGAACGGGAGACTTCTGTTCGCGGTTTCCACTTCGACCGCTGGCTGGGAATTGTGGACGTCTGACGGAACTTCTGCTGGCACAACGATGGTGAGAGATATCCGTCCAGGTACGAGCTCAGGTGTCGCTAGTTTGACCCCGTCGTCTGTTGCAGTACTCAATAACAATCTCTATTTCACTGCGAATGATGGATCCACCGGAATTGAGCTATGGGTAAGCGATGGTACTTCCGCTGGCACGAACTTAGTGTCAGACATCACCACAGGTTCTGCCAGCACCACTTTTGGATCGTTTTCAACTGTAGGAACGCGTGTGTGGTTCACAGCTGCAACCACTGCAGCTGGCCAGGAATTGTGGTCAAGTGACGGAACTGCTGCAGGTACAACGATGGTGGCAGACATCAACCCAGGTGCAACGGGATCAGACGTAAGGTTCCTAGGAAGTCTCGGCAATAACTTGATGTTCACTGCAACTGATGGTGTGAACGGTCAAGAGTTATGGACATCTGATGGAACTTCCGCGGGAACATCCATGATTGCTGACATCAATCCAGGATCCGCTAACGGCGTTACCACTGCATTTCCAGGTGCGACGTTAGGAGGTGCTTTTTATTTCCCCGCCAACAATGGAACCAATGGATTAGAGCTGTGGAGAACAGATCTCACATCTGTAGGAACGCAGATGGTGACTGATTTGGGGCCGGGTAGCTTCGGCGGTTACTTCACAGGTTTAACAACGTGTGGAAGTTCGCAACTCTATTTTATTGGCAACGACGGCACTGCTGGGTACGAGCCATATGTTTCTGCTGGCGTCGTTGGGCCTTCCACTCCGCCGACAACAACAACTTCTCCTTCGACGACGGTTGCGCCAACAACAACTACGACAACTGTTGCGCCAACGACAACAACTTCTCCTTCGACGACGGTTGCGCCAACAACTACGACGACGGTTGCGCCAACAACAACAACAACTTCTCCTTCGACGACGGTTGAACCTACGACAAAAGTAA
>JAURNB010000102.1 GCA_030830415.1 Acidimicrobiales bacterium
ATTGCCATATGTGAAAAAACTTGCAGATAGCTATCGTGCCCAATGCGCGGCAGCAGGCGTTCGGCCATACATCTGTCTGATGCGAGAAACGTGGGCCGCCCCCACACAAGCACAGGTGGAAAAAGAATGGTTTGCCCATGCCTTGGAGTTTCACAAGTACTACTGGCATGCAGGAACGCGCGGAGATGGGGAAGATCCTGTTCTGCAGCGTGTTGCCGAGGGTGGAAAAGTGGGTTTTCAAGAATTTGTTCGTGACCGTGCAATCGCGGGAACGCCTCAAATGTGTATTGATGAAATTCAACGTTGGCACGACGCCATTCAGTTTGATGAATTGGCTTTGTATTTCAATGGGCCAAGAGTTGAGGGTACTTGGGAACCTGCAGTGCGCTTCTTTGCGCAAGAAGTCATGAGCGCTTTCCGCTAAACAGACTGCTTAGAGGTCGACTTCGTTTTCAAAGCGTTCGCCTGTTGCAAACTTTGCAATATTACGAAAGAAGAGTTCATGTACCCGACGCATCGTGTTGGGCAAAGTGGCTGAACAGTGAGCAGAAATACGTACTGGCGAATTCCATAGCGCATTGTCGGGGGGAAGTGGTTCTTCCGACGCAACGTCGACAGCAGCTCCGCCTAAGTGGCCCGACTCCAAAGAAGCAATGAGGTCGGCCTCTACAACGGCAGTTCCACGACCTACGTTGATGAATAAGCATCCTTCTTGCATGGCAGCAAATTTCTCTTTGTTGAACATGCCAGTGGTGTCGTCGTTCGAAGGCACTGCAGCAACCACGATGTCGGCATCGTGCATTGCAGCATTCAAATCGGCAAACGCCACCACTTTGCCTGCCCCGGGTGATGGGGTAGTAGCCGAACGGCGCACGGCAGTAACGCGCATGTTGAACGGAGCAAGCAGACGGGCAACTTCTTGGTTGATGGGGCCATAGCCCACCAGAACTATATGTGCATCGCTTAATGCTCGGCCAAACACGGGCCGCCATTTGTGCTCTTGTTGCAGCACGGCAATTTCCGGAAAAGATTTCCAATGTTCCAAAATGCGGGCAATCACAAACTCGGCAATTTCAATTGCTGCAGTACCCGCACCATTGGTGAGGCGTATATTGCGTTCTTTCAACTGTGGTAATGGAATGTGATCATGGCCAGTCATGAACGAGTGGATCCACTTCAATTTGGGGCAAGCAGCAAGTAGCCAATCGGGCATGTAGAGAATGAAGGCAATTTCCACTTCCTGTAGTTGCGCTAATTCACTAGGTGACAAGTCTTGTGGCGTGCGGTCACGCATGTCGACAATGTTGTATTCGGGCAACGCATCGGTCATGCGTGAGGGCCCGCGGCGCTCTTCTAATTGAGAGTTGTCGACAGCAGCGATATAGCAAACTGCAATAGTTGGTAGTTTCCCCATCTCTCTAGTCTGCCGTAGTGAACCGGTGGGAATAGATCCGAAGCGCTACTCGGGTTGTAGTTTTTTGCGAATCTGAACGTAAACATCGCGTCCAACGAGGGCAGTTAATTCGTCTTGCAAAGATTCAATAACGGACGTATTTCCTACATATGCGTCGTCGCCGTCGGTACACACCCATGCCATGGTTTTGCCGTGTTCGCCCCAGTCGGCACGCGACCATCTGCGTACCGTTGCAATTTCAGTGTCGTCGGGTTGAAGCTCCCAGTCGACCTTGACGGGCAACTGCCAACACACCGAAGGTTTCCATTCTGTAGGGCTCTCCTTGAAGTGCTCGCTTGCGATGTGAAGTGCACATCCAGACCCGCCTGCAAAACCTGGGCGGTTCAAAAAGATGCATGCTCCTTCAACCACTCGCGTTGCGCTATTCGACGAGTCTTTAAAGATCCCTTGCTCAGCGGCCTGCGTGTGAAATTGAAAACTCTCCGGCGACAACAGGGCTGCATGAGCCGCCAGGTCCATGGCTTCATCAACGCCATCAAGCTCGGCGCCCAGTGAGCAACAGCCATGCTGCTTTTCTATATCTGCGGTGGCTTCAATGCCTTTGCATCCACGACCCCATATACAGGTCCAATTCGATTGCAGAAAGTCGGTTTCAAATCGCCATATGGTGTCGCCATCGTTGACGTCTTCGTACTCAGTCACCCCACCACACTAAGGTGCAGAAATGATTGTTGTTGCAGCACACCTCGATTACGCCACTTTAGAAATCCGTGATGCGGTAGTAGCGCAGTCAGCTGCTATTCAAATGGCTACACGAACCGACGAGGCTGGGTGCCATGCCTATTGCTTCGCTTCCGACCCCAGCATCGACACACGCATTCAGGTGTATGAGCTGTGGGAAGACCAAGAATCATTAGCTGCTCATTTCCTTCACCCCAATTACGAGGCCATGAAGGAATTGCTGGTCTCGAACAAGCCGTCGAATGCGTGGAACCGCATGTATCTGGTGGCAAAAGATGAACCGGTCTACGGGCCAAACGGAGAAATTCGCAGCACTTTCTTTGGCGACTAGCACTTATTGCGTAATTTACCCGTTGTTCACTCTGGCGCTCAGACAACGTGAAGCATGTTGTCTAACATCACAATCCATATATATATATGAATCTTTATTGCAATCATCCTTCTTTGTTCGACTTCTGGTCTCAATAGTTCCAGCCCTATTGGTCGTTACGCCTCTTGCGTACATTTCACAGAAGCAAGAAGTAGTAAGCAGAGATGACGACAACGTCATGACCACCGCAATGCGCTTCGTGGGCGCGGCTTTTATTTTCAATGGTTCCTTCGCCAACGTCACGGCATGGCAAGGTGCAAGCTCAGCAAATTCGAGTCTAAAGAGCGAGCTCGCCTCGTTGTCGGCACTGAGCGAAACCATTCTTGACTACAAGCAAAACGACACTTTGAAAGATGCGCTTTCAAAAATTACAACATATGTGCAAACCATTCACGATACAGAGTTGTCAAAAACAGGAATCAAAGGATTCATGGTGAGCAACACAGGGTTGCAGCGTAAACAACGAGTAAAGAACGCAGCTTTAGGCGCACCAACTGAAATAAAACGTGACTCAGCCGAACAGCAAGCCCTTGACATTCGTAGCGCAATCATTTCTATTGAAGAAGCAGATGTTGTCAACGACCGTGATCTCAATCGGATGTTGAAACAAGTAGATGACTTTCAATCGGCGCGCCGCACCCGCATTTCGGGTACCTGGCCACTCGTTCCGCAAGTGGTTATTAGTATACATTCCTCGTCATTACCCTCGCAGCTCTCGTACTCATCGGGCGTTGCCCAACTGGCCCTCGCCGCTGCTTGAAGTGGATGCAAGTCCTTGCTTCGGTAGCAGTGGTCTCGTCGGTCTGGTTCTCGGTGCTTTCCACACAAGACGTGAGCGTGAAAAGCTATCGATTCAATGTTCCCATTGAGTCATTCCTCAGCCGATACAAGTAGAGCGCGGTGGCGGTGGCTGAACTTCCAACATCACAATGGTTGTTCAGGCGCTATGTCGATTGACGTTATGGCGATTCTAAATGGTCCTGTTTGTTTGTCGACAAGGTAGATGCCCATTTGATAAATGTTGCTCGTCTCTATCGCTGGGGCGTTAGCAATTTCATCGAGCCTCCAGTCAACCGCAGTGAAATCTGATAGGGGCAACACGTAGACCTGATCTTTCTTCGCAGTTGAGGTGAATCGTTGTACATAGTTGGTGCCGTTATTACCGCGAAGCTGAAAGAGGTAGGTCTTGCCATCTCCTGTTGCGCGTATACGAATTGCAGTTGACCCATTCATCAGGCTCGGTAACTTTTCGTCAACTGGACCAAAGCACGAAACAAATCCGCCATTGTTTTCGAGCGACAAATTTCCCGCAAAGACCAACTGTTTGTTTACCCAGGTGCTGGAGCTTTCTGAAACGCCTCCCATCACTGTGTCGTTTTGTACCGACCAGCTAGCAACAACTGCTTGCGTCGTGAAGTCATATGCAACGCTTGACTGATCTGTGGCATCACTTGTCTGCTCCGTAGTGCCACTTGGTTCGCTCGTGCTACAGCCCGCTACCGAGGTGAGGGCAAGCGCGAAAAAGAGACATCGGTGGCGTCGAAGCATTCCCAACTTTTATCACCAAATCTCCACTGCCAAAAGCATGTGCTCAATGGTCGTCAATTTAGCTGTATTTTTGCTGCTAATTTTCGCGTATGTCACACAAGATAATGAGCGCTCGAACCGTAGCTTTCCTTTTGGCA
>JAURNB010000103.1 GCA_030830415.1 Acidimicrobiales bacterium
ACCGTGACTACTTCCTCATTTCGCGCCGTTTTCTGGGACTTCGGAGGGGTCATTTTGTCGAGTCCTTTCGATGCTTTTTTGCAATATGAGGCCCAAAAAGGGCTCCCCGAGGGCTTTTTGCGCTCTGTGAACGCCACCAACCCCGATGCCAATGCCTGGGCTCTGCTCGAGCGCAATGAGGTCTCGCCACGCGACTTCGATGCTCTTTTCCTCGCGGAAAGCACTGCCCTTGGCCACCCGGTCCCCGGAGCCGACGTTCTAAAACTCCTTGCCGGCGAGATTCGCCCCGCGATGGTGCAGGCCCTCGACACCGTCAAGGCAGCTGGTTACGCCATGGCTTGTCTCACCAACAATGTGGTGGGTGGCGATGGTGCAACGCCCGAGCGACGTGCAGCAGTAGCGGCTGTGATGGCGCGTTTCGATGCTGTCATTGAAAGCAGCAAAGTGGGCTGTCGCAAACCCGAAACACGGTTCTATGAAATTGCGTGTGAAACCCTGCAGGTGTCGCCGCATGAATGCGTGTTTCTTGACGACCTCGGTGTGAACTTGAAACCTGCAGCAGCGATGGGCATGCACACCATCAAGGTCATCAACCCCGACGATGCGCTTGCAGCTCTGAGCGCAGCTCTACTACTGGAGCTTTAAAGCAGCTTTATTTCCAGGCGTCGAGTGCGCCGTCCATGAGGTCAGCAAGTTCTTGTTGGTGAATAGCCATGGAACCAGTTGCAGGACTACCCGACTCAACACGAGCCACATGACGCAGGTCGTAACCACGCTCTTTGAGGCGCCAAATGCGGTGCTCAACGAAGTGCCACGGCCCCATGTTCTCTGGCTCTTCTTGTAGCCATACCAACTCTTCGGCATTCGGATACTTTTCGATTTCCGCAACGAGTTGGTCGAGTGGGAACGGGTACAACTGTTCAATACGAACAACGGCAACAGGCGCATTGCGCTTGGTGCGTTCCGACATTGCGTCCCACGCAACCTTGCCACTACAAATGACAACACGTTTCACCGTTTCGGCAGCAGGAGCAGCGACATCGCCCAGCACTTCTTCAAATGAGCCATGAGTGAAGTCTTCAATTTTTGAACGACTTTCCTTCATGCGCAATGGTTGCTTCGGTGTGAAGACAACAAGTGGCTTGCGCATGTCACGACGCACTTGACGACGCAACAAGTGGAAATACTGCGCAGCGGTGGTGGCATTGCACACCTGGATGTTGTCTTCAGCACACAACTGCAAGAAGCGCTCAATACGAGCCGATGAGTGCTCTGGGCCTTGCCCCTCGTAGCCATGTGGCAGCAACATCACGAGACCGTTTTGTTGACCCCATTTATCTTCAGCAGCAACGATGTATTGGTCGATCACGATTTGAGCACCGTTGACGAAGTCGCCAAACTGTGCTTCCCAAGCAACAAGTGCGTCGTGGTTGGCATGTGCGTACCCATACTCAAATCCGAGTGCGCCGTATTCCGACAACAACGAGTCGTACACCCAGAAATTGGCTTTGTCGGTCGGAAGTTCAGCAAGAGGAACCCAGTTCCGCTCATTTTCGTAGTCAATGAGAGCGGCGTGACGCTGACTGAATGTTCCACGACGCGTGTCTTCGCCAGTGAGGCGCACACTTGTACCTTCAAGCAATAGCGAGCCGATGGCGAACGCTTCACCAACTGCCCACTCCACTTCACCTTCTTCGCGGAAGGTCTTTTCGCGCAACTCAAACTGCTTTGCGAGTTTGGGGTGAGGCGTAAACCCTTCGGGGTACTGCGTGAGCTTGGCAAAAATGGTTTCGATGACTGATCGATCGACGCCGGTGTTGACGTGAGGAACCACACCTGCAGGCAACGGTGGCTTCGGTGCCTTAATAGGCGCAGGAGCATGTGCACGCGTTTCATCGAGCGCCGACTGCAACTTGCTTTGGTAGTCGAGCAGGTGCTGCTCTGCTTGGTCAACCGTAATGTCGCCACGCTTCACGAGTGTTTCTACATACATCTTGCGTGAACTGCGATGCTCGGCAATGGCCTTGTACATGAGTGGCTGTGTGTAGCTTGGGTCGTCACCTTCGTTGTGGCCCAAACGGCGATAACCAATGAGGTCGATGACCACATCTTTGTGGAACTTTTGGCGATAGTCGTACGCAATTTTTGCAACGCGCACGCAAGCTTCTGGGTCGTCTCCATTGACATGGAAAATAGGTGCCTGCACCGTTTTGGCAACATCGCTTGAGTACACCGACGAACGTGAGAACTGCGGAGCTGTAGTGAAACCGATTTGGTTGTTGATGATGAGGTGAATGGTTCCGCCGACGCGATAGCCACTGAGGTCGCTCATTGCCAAACATTCAGCAACTAAACCTTGGCCAGCAAATGCTGCATCGCCGTGAATGAGTAGTGGCAAAACGCTAAACGCAAGTGGCGGGTTAATGCCGTCTTGTGCAGCGCGCACCATACCCATCACGATGGGGTCAACTGTTTCCAAGTGGCTGGGGTTTGCAGCAAGTTCGATGTCGATGACATCGCCTTCAGCAGAGGTGAATTTACCGTGAGCACCCAGGTGGTACTTCACGTCGCCAGAGCCTTGAACCGAATCGGGCTTGATGTGGCCTTCGAATTCTTTGAAAATTTGGTCGTAGCTCTTCCCCACTACGTTGGCCAATACATTCAAACGACCACGGTGCGACATACCAATAACGGCGCCGTCGAGATGCTCTGCAGCAGCGGCCGACAAAATGGTGTCGATGACTGGGATTGCCGTTTCACAACCGTCGAGGCCAAAACGCTTTGTACCCACGTACTTTGTGGCGAGGAACTTTTCGAATGCTTCTGCAGCGTTGAGACGCTCCATAATGCGGTTTTTTTGCGACAACGACGGCTTGAAGGTGACCCCTTCCAAACGAGCCTGCAACCAACGCTGCTCTTCAGTGTTTTGGATATGCATGTACTCAATACCGATGGTGCTGCAATAGGTTTCGCGCAACACCGATAACAAGTCGCCGAGTTCTTGACGGTCGACGCCGCCAACACCACCGGTGAGGAACGAACGCTCGAGGTCCCAAATGGTGAGCCCGTATGTTGCGGGGTCGAGCTCGGCAGGAAGTACTGGCTCTTTCCAACGCAATGGGTCGAGGTCGGCCATGAGATGACCGCGCACTCGGTGCGCGCGAATGATGTTTGCCACCTGCATTTGCTTGTGCAACATTTGTTCTTCGGTGTCAGATGCATTGTTATCGGTACGCCACTGCTCTGCCTTATAAGGAACACCAAGGCTTTCAAAAATGTCGTCGTAGAACGCATGTTGCCCAATGAGCAACTCATGCACACGCTTTAAGAACATGCCGCTTTCGGCACCTTGGATAATGCGGTGGTCGTAAGTGCTGGTGATCGTCACTACTTTGGAAACACCCAACTTCGACAGTGCACGCTCATCGCTGCCTTGAAATTCAGCTGGGTAATCAATTGAACCCACGCCAACAATGACACCTTGCCCAGGCATGAGGCGCGGAACCGACTGAACGGTGCCGATGGTGCCAGGGTTGGTGAGAGTAATGGTGGCGCCCTGGAAGTCGGTGACGGCAAGTTTGTTGGTTTTTACTTTGCGCACGAGTTCTTCATAAGAGTTGAGGAAGTCGGCAAAGCTCAACCCACCGGTATTACGCAAAACAGGAACAACAAGCGTGCGTGAACCATCTGATTTCGCTACGTCAACGGCCAAGCCCATATTGACTTCAGGGTTACGAATGATTTGTGGTGCACCTGCGTCGTCGGTGGCATAACTGTTGTTCATTGCAGGCACAGCATCGGCAATTGCTCGCACAATGGCATATCCAATGATGTGCGTGAAACTCACTTTGCCCATTCCACCGCGGCTCATGTATGAGTTGATGGCGCGACGGTTGACTTCTAAAAGTCGAGCAGGAACATTGCGAAAACTTGTTGCAGTAGGAACAGTCAAACTGCGTTCCATGTTGGCAACAATTGCAGCGCCAGAACCACGAATGGGTTCTGGAGGTGTTGCTGAAGTTGTTGGGGTTACTGCAGGCTTGGCAGCAGGGGCGCTATCGCCAGACACGACTGGGGCACTCGCTACTGGTGCGGCGTTTTGTGTCACACCTGGCACCGCACCGGCATGGCCTGGCACGTAGTCGGTGAAAAATTCACGCCATGTGTCGGACACCGCTGTGGGGTCGATCCGGAATTGTTCGTACATCTCATCGACGAGCCAGGAGTTCGGACCAAAGACGTCTTGCGGGGAGGAGGGGTTGCTGTTCGGCATCATTTTCAATCGTACTCTTCGCCCCTCGCCTCGGCAGTCTTCAAATGACGAGTGGCACAGAAAGTCCCTTTTCACGCACCCCTATGGACATCGTCAAGATTCCACTTGTAGAGTTTTCCTATGACCCCTCGCCTTTCGTTGCGTACCGTTTTTGCCGCCCTCATCGCTGTTTCTGCCTTGTCGGCCTGTGGCGGTGGATCCTCTGCCCCAGCCGAAACCATTCCGGCCGATGCGGGGCTCGTGGTGAAGTCCATCCAGAGCATCCGCTTCGATGCAAGTGAGTACTCAGCGACAGCTGGCGATATCAAAGTTGCATTCTTCAACGAAGACACAGTTCGCCACACGTTGCTCGTCGTTCAAGATGGTGTCAAGGTTCCCGACTTCAAACTCGTCACTGCCGAAAAGGGTGCACTCGACGTAGGAAACATCAATTTGGCTGCCGGTAGCTACACCCTCATTTGCGATGTACCTGGCCACCAAAACATGAAAGCAAACTTGACCGTTAGCTAGCAGGCACTGCGCGCAACGCCACCGGAATTGCGCTCATCACAGGAATACCCGTAATGGGGTCGTATCCGCTTTGCAGGTCGATGAGAGCTCCCGTTGTTGAACCCACCACCGCTAGGTCATTTGGGGTATCGGGCAGACCACCCCATGCATGGGCAAGTGACACCATGCCACGACGCACATCGTCGGCCGATTTCACCACAGCTTTAATTGAGCCTTTTGGCGAAGCAACTTCAATCGTGTCGCCATCGGCAATACCCAATTCAGCAAGGTCTAATGAGTTGACGTGAGCAAAGTTCGTGCCCTCGCGCGCGCGCAATTTTTCTACTTCGCGGCCCGATGAGTTGAACACGCTCTTCAAACGCCGCGTGGTCATGCGGAAGGTATGCACCTCGGGGTCAAAACCATGAATGACCGCACCAGATGACGACTCGCGGAATACATCGAGCATCTCTTCGGCAATTCCTGCAGGAACCATTTCCAACCGCGCCTGGCTCGTTGGGTCTGCAGGCTGAACAGTGGTGATGTATTCAGGGAAAAGATGCCCGCCCACATGTTTGCGTAACTCCGCAAGTGGCAACTTTGCTTTTGCATAAATGAGATCAAGCACATCGTCACCGGTGATGTGCATTCCTGGCGTGATGTCTCCACCTGGCATCTTGATGGTGATACCGAGTCGTGCCGCAACCTCGGTGTAGACCTGCCACTCTTGGCGAATGTCGCCGCGCATTTCTAAAATAGCTGGCGTGTAGTGCTGATAAGGCTGATCGAACCAACGGTCGATAGTTGTAGGCACATCGGGTCGTTCCAAACTCAACGTGCTGGCAATGACGTAGTGGGCAAGTTGCGCAGATGGCGACACATGCACATCCATGAGTACATGCAAGTCGAGAGCGCGCAGTGCCTCCACAGTGGTGCGTTGGTCTGGCCACGACACCACGGGGTTTCCACCCAAAGTAAAGAGCGCACGAATTTGGCCTTCGCCTTCGAGCAAAATTTCTTCAGCAAGCGTCGACGTGGCTGCTTGCCCGCGCTGCATATAGATGTCACGCATGCGCGACTTCGAGCCCTTTGTGAGCATCTCTGGCTTCGGAGGAATCACTCCTGCGCGAATTTGCCCGGGAGGAGTCATGAGACCACCTGGGTTGTACATCGTTTCGCCTTCACGGTTGTAACGACCACACAAGGTGTTCAAAACCAACACCAAGTGCTCGGTGAGCGACGAGTGTGGCGCCATGTCGGGACCAGTTCCGGTGGTTACTGCCCCGCGTGGACCTTCTGCGAACTTTTTGGCCGCAGTAACAATGAGTTCTTTTTCGACACCCGCACGCTGACTGACATAGTCGAGAGTAAATGGATCGACGGCGATGCGCAGCTCGTCGAGGCCATTGACGTATCGACCACAAAAATCTTTGTCGTATGAATCGGTCGCAAGAATTTGGCGAATGATGCCTGCGAGCAACGTGGGGTCTTCACCCGCACGTACCGGCAAATACAAATCGGCGTAGTGCGCTACTTCGGTGAATCGAGGGTCGATCACAATGAGAAAGAGACCACGTTCTTTTGCTTGACGCAAGCGCACGAGCGGGTTGAACCCAGGGATACCGCCGGGGTATCCAAATGTGCTCACCAATGTGTTGCACCCAATCACCATGGCAACATCGGCAGTTTCAAAACCCTGCACACCTGCGGCCCATGCACCATGACGCAGTGGCGCAATTGCCTTGCCTGGTTGGTCGATAGATGATGAGGTGTAAAAACTTTCCGAACCAATTGCATTGTGGAATGCCGCAGCAATGGGAAGGCCCGTTGCGTTTTGATACGCAGCAGTTCCGCAGTAGGTAGCAATGGCACGTGGCCCGTACTTTTCAAGAATGCCTGCCAACTTGTCGGCAATTTCATCGAAAGCAACGTTGGTGTCGATGGGGTTCAGTACATCGCCGGTGCGCTTTAAGCTGGCGCGCAAACGACCGGGGTGCTCGTGTTGGCCACCTAAGTTACGACCCTTCACACACGTGTACCCCTCGTACATCGGGTCGTCTTGCACACCATGAACGGCAAGTACCGCATTACTCACGGTGTCGACATCAACATCAATTGCGCAGCCCGCGTGACAGAACCGGCAAAAACTACGACGTGTTTCAATGCTCATGTATCCCCCTTGACAATTTCACTGCTCAAAGAAACACTAGGCGATTTCGTGGGGCTCACTTTCGTCGAGACCCATGCCAAGAACAACATCTTCATAGTCAATGGTCCATAAACGCCCTGAGTTCACAGAGTCGGCTTCATAGCAACGCCAGCCCAAGCGCCTTTGCACCTCCGGGCTGAACTTCCGCACAATCTCCCAAGGGTTCGCAATGGGCAGGGCCTCTTCGGGCGTCAGCCAGCCCACAACATGCGATACATGCATTCCCATGCGCCAGTTGTCTACCGAGGTATTTGCCCCGCCGCCGTGCAATGTACGACCGGCGTACAGAAGTCCGCTGCCCGGCGCCATCTCGGCGTGCTCCACAAGGTGGTCACACGACCTATCGGAGAAGTCTGACCACAGGTGGCTACCTGTCACCACATTGGTCGCGCCGTTTTCCTTGGTGAACTCGCCAAGGGCAAGCATCCAACTCACGGTCACTTCAGGTGATTCTGGAGTTTCAAAAAATGGCCAGTTGTTCACGTCGCGGTGCAGCACCTGTGCATTTTCTCCGGGGCCAATCACCATCATTTGCGCCGAGTTCAACCACCAGTCAACTGCATTGCCTAATAGCAGTTCATTACTGATTGCCGTCATGAGCGGATGCGTGAGCACTTCAATAAATGCCGGGCTGCGCTGTGCGAGTCGCCCAAAACGTTTTGTGTTCGTACCCCAAAATTTTTCCACGATCGGGTCGCCGCTGCGTGTGCCCGCATGCATGTTCTGAGTAACAGTGTCGAGGTCGGCGCGCAGTCGCTGCACCAGATCGTTCGACAAAAGGTTTGCCACGATGACAGCGCCATCGCGCTCCATCACACTCAGAATCTCACCCAATGATGCGGTGGACTCCAGCGTTACTACTGCACTCATGGCTCTCAACAATCACTGGGGAATGATCACCGTAACAGGTGGAATAAACAAAAAACCCCCGGCCGTAGCCGAGGGTTTTTTGACTAGAGCGAAAAGTGAATTAGCCGAGAAGAATCTCTGACAAGATCCACAACACGAGCCACAACACACCACCGGTGATGAGGGCGTTTTTGTGACTCTCATATGGCCAGAGCAACTTATTAGTTGCTGCAGTGCCGCCGAGAAGACCCAGTGCATTGATTTGCAAGATGGCCACAATGACCATTGCGATAATGAAGAAGGTCCAAGCGTTTCCACTGGTAGCTCCGGCAAATGCGCCACTGTAGAAGTGCGCTGCGCCCACCATGAAGAACAACATGGAGAACGAGAAAATGAAGTTCTGACGTGAAGCAAGAAGTGCCTTACGACCAGCACCAGGAGCACCGGCATTTGCTTCGCCACCTGCAAGCACATTGGCTGCGTTGGCAAGAACAACCTTTTGGTTCTTCCAAATGACCATCCATACGTTGGCGGCCATGAGAATACCGAGCACCATTCCGATGCTGATAGCTACGTTGTGGCCAATTCCCTGCCCTGACGTTGAGGACATGAAGTCTTGGAAATAGTTCTTCACCAAACCGGTGATGAGGATGCCGGTGACCAATGTGGCGATAGAAGCCCAACGGAACCACCACAAAGCGCGACGAGCCACTTTGTCGATAGCGATGTTGCGAGCCTTGCCCTCATCGCCAAAAGCAGCGAAGGCTGGCACCTGGACGAGGTTGAAGTAATAGAGCAAACCGATCCAGCAAATGCCAGCAACGATGTGCAAATAGCGGAAGCCGAAGTTTCCGAGGTAGTCGCGAGTCAGCAACTCCATGATGTACGCCCCTTTGAGTCATTCAGAAAAACTGAAATAGATAACACCTGAAACGTACCACCCTTCATTGCCGAAGGCGGGTAACGTAAGGGCGCCATGGCACATGAATTCATCTACACCTGTTACAAACTGGCCCGGTTTTACCCACCAGACCGCACCATTTTGGAAAATATCTCCCTGTCCTTCTATCCAGGCGCCAAAATTGGCGTCATTGGCTCCAACGGCAGCGGTAAATCCAGCCTGTTGCGCATCATGGCGGGTATCGACGACGAGTACACCGGCGAGGCCCGCCTCACCCCGGGCTTCAGCGTGGGCATGCTCGAACAAGAGCCGCGTCTCGACCCTTCCAAAGACGTCTTAGGAAACGTGATGGACGGCGTTGCCCCCATCCGCGACATGCTCACCCGCTACGACGAGGTCATGGCCATGTGGGCCGACCCCGATGCCGACTACGAAAAAGTAGGAGCGCTACAGGCCGACCTCGAAAACAAAATTGCCGCTGCCGACGCATGGAGCCTCGACCGCAATGTTGAAATCGCAATGGACGCATTGCGTTGCCCTCCCAACGATGCCGATGTCACCACATTGTCTGGTGGTGAAGCACGCCGCGTGGCGCTGTGTCGCCTCTTGCTCAGCCATCCCGACTTGTTGTTGCTCGATGAGCCCACCAACCACCTCGACGCCGAAAGCGTTTTGTGGTTGGAGCGCTTTCTTCAGGAATACTCGGGCACCGTGGTGGCCATTACCCACGACCGTTACTTCCTCGACAACGTGGCCAAATGGATTTTGGAACTCGATCGCGGCCGCGGCTTCCCCTTCGAAGGTAACTACTCGAGTTGGCTTGAGCAAAAGCAACAACGCCTCTTGCAAGAAGACAAGGCAAATGAAACGCGTGCCCGTTCTCTTCAACGTGAACTTGAATGGGTCAAGATGTCACCCAAGGCTCGCCAAGCAAAAGGCAAAGCCCGCTTGTCTGCATACGAGAAGTTGCATGCTGAAGCACAAGCTGCTGAAAGCGGACCCGACCGGATGGAAATTCCTATTCCGTCAGGGCCACGTCTTGGCGACACCGTCATTGAAGTGAAAAACCTCTCGAAAGGTTTTGGCGATCGTTTGCTCATCGACGACTTATCGTTCACCTTGCCACCCGCTGGCATCGTGGGCATCGTGGGGCCAAACGGTGCGGGTAAAACCACACTGTTCCGTATGCTCGCCGGTTTAGAGTCACCCGATACTGGTTCGGTCACCATTGGCGACACCGTGCAGTTGAGTTACGTCGACCAAAACCGCGACAACCTCGATGCTGCCGCCACCGTGTACGAAGAAATTACTGGTGGCGTTGAGCACATGAAGGTAGGCGGTCGCGAAATTCATGGCCGTGCCTATGTGTCAAGTTTCAACTTCAAAGGAAGCGATCAGCAAAAACTTGTGGGCGACTTGTCTGGTGGAGAAAGAAACCGCGTGCATCTTGCCAAGTTGTTGAAGCGCGGCGGAAACTTGCTCCTTCTCGACGAACCCACCAACGACCTCGACGTCGATACATTGCGCGCGCTCGAAACTGCTCTTGAAGGTTTCCCTGGTTGTGCGGTGGTCATCAGCCACGACCGTTGGTTCCTCGACCGTATTGCCACTCACGTTCTCGCCTTCGAAGGCGATAGCCAAGTGCGTTGGTTTGAGGGCAACTTCAGCGAATACGAAGCGTGGCGCCGTAAGGAACTTGGCTCTTCTGCCGATACTCCACATCGCATTAAGTACAAGCCCATCGCTCGCTAAGGCATCATGACCAGTATCAAGATCTTCCGTTGGGCATGTGCGGTCACATTTGTTTGTGGCATTGCCGGCATCATT
This sequence comes from Acidimicrobiales bacterium, assembly GCA_030830415.1. Lineage (GTDB taxonomy): Bacteria > Actinomycetota > Acidimicrobiia > Acidimicrobiales > Ilumatobacteraceae > F1-20-MAGs119. The sequence continues at coordinate 10,549 of JAURNB010000103.1, forward strand.
GTTTCCTCTATTGCAGGAAACAATGAAGGTTGGGTTGTCAGCATTGGTCTCACCACCACTGCCGCCGCCATTGTGCTCATCGTTGTTTCAACAGTCACTTCAAAAGAGCGCATTCATGCCTTCAACGAAGTGGAAGCTGAATACCTCGAAACAAAAATTGATGAGCAAGTAAAAAAGGGTGCTTCAGAAGAAGAACTTCGCGACATTGTGCGGCGCGCTATTGCGCTAGGGCAACGTTCCGCATGACCACCGATGTTGAACTGACGCAAGAGCCCATACTCGATGACCATTTGCTTGCCGCTGCACTTGCACGTGCTGCTGGGCAACAACTTCAAGAATTGCGTACTGTTCTCTTTGCCCAAGGGTCAACGCAGTGGCACGTGAAAGACACTGGCGACGAAGTTGGCCATCGCTTTCTCATGGAAGCGCTCGCCCATCATCGACCCAACGATGCGGTGTTGTCTGAAGAGGGCGCAGACAACAACAAGCGCTTGAGCGCCAACCGAGTATGGATTATTGACCCACTCGATGGTACGAATGAATACAGCGAAGAAGGCCGAGGCGACTGGGCAATTCATGTTGCTTTATGGGAAGACGGCGAACTCACTGCAGGTGCAGTTGCCTTACCTGTTCTTGGCATCACGCTCAGCACCGACCCTGCCACGAAACCCGTACTTCCCGCTCCCCTCGCACGCAAACCACGCCTCATTACTTCTCGTAATCGCGCACCGTATTCAGCTCACCTCGTAGCCAATGCCATCGACTGCGATGCCATTCGCATGGGTTCTGCAGGTGCAAAGGCAATGGCTGTTGTTCTGGGTGAAGCCGATATTTATGTGCACGATGGCGGCATGCACCAATGGGACTCCGCAGCGCCTGTAGCTGTCGCTCGCGCAGCGGGTCTTCACACTTCTCGTATCGATGGTTCACCCTTTGTGTACAACCAACGCGAAACATGGTTGCCCGACCTCATTATTTGCCGTCCCGAATTTGTAGAGCCGGTTATGAAGGCCCTGTGGAGTGACGACTAGTTCACCCCTTCAATAACGCTTCGGTGTGTTCACCTAAATACGGAACTGGGCCCGGGCGAATTTCGTAATCTTCAAAGTCAACAGGGCTATTCACTGCCTCAAATGGTTCTTCACCTTCACGCGGAGACATGGAGACAAATCCACCTGCAGCTCGCGCTTGTGGGTCGAGAATGACGTCGACGATGGAGTTCACTGGTGCCCACCACACATCGTGCTCATCGAACAATGCAGTCCATTCACTCAATGGTTTCGTCGCAAAAAATGCATCGAGCAGCGCAATGAGTTCAACGTTGTTCTGCAAACGCAGTTGAGTTGTTTTGAATTTGTCGACCAGCAGTTCATCGGAGTTGATGGTGGCTAATAGTGCCGGCCAATGCCGATGCGCTTCAAGACCTAGCAACCAAAAGCCCTTGCCGTCACCAGCTACATAACTGTTGATGAGAGGTGCACGACTGTTGCTGCGCGAACGCGTACTTTCCCGTTTACCAAATCGCAATTGGACACCAATATCCCATGCGATGTTGTACATCCCATTACGCAGCAAGCTAGTAGACACCATGCGACCCTCGCCCGTGCGTTGTGCATCGAACAAAGCAGCGGTAACACCTGCAACAAGCGACATGCCTGTTACGTGGTCGCCGTGTCCGCTACGCAAGGTTGCCAGCGTGTCGCCAGGTGGAACCAAACTGTGTGCAGCACCAGAGCGCGCCCAATATCCACCAAGGTCGTAACCTGGCCGATGTGCATCGGGGCCTTCTAAACCAAAACCAGAAATAATGCCGTACACCAACTTCGGAAACTTTTGACGCAACGCCGGTGGGTCGATGCCTAAACGTTGCAGTGCTGCGAATCGCAAGTTGGTGATGAAGATGTCGGCTGTTTCTAACAACGACATCATTTGCGCCATTCCCTCTTCGGAACGCAAGTTGATGACAACCGATTTCTTTCCGCGGTTATCGATTTCAAACGGAGGAACTGCCTTTTGCTCTTGCACGCCAATTGCTCCGAAAACATTGCGTTGCGGGTCACCCGCAGGTGGTTCCACTTTCACCACGTCGGCACCCCAGTCAGCAAGAACACCTCCGCACGCTGGCCCAGCAACCCAAATGCCGAGTTCTACTACTTTGACTCCAGCAAGTGGCCCTGGTCTCATCATTTTCCCCTATTCACCGATGTGATCACTTTCATCATGTCACTCTTACCCGTTTAATTCTCACTTGAATAGGCGCACTTGCACTACACGGGGCAAACTAGGGGCGTGACACGACCAAACGATTGTTCTTGGGGTGCATTCAGCGATGAAGCACCGTGGGTATTGAGCGAAGACAAACTTGCCTGGGCAAATGATGCAACCCAAATTCGCATCAACGTGCGCCGCGAAGTTCCCGATCTCACCACTCCGCGCCGCATCCCTCCACTCGGGCGACTTTTCTATGTTGTTTGCGTACTCGGCAAAGCAGTACTTCCTTGGCTCGTGCGCAAGAAACTCAAGAGGTTCGCAACTCCGAATGAAAGCAATGCTGCAATATCACTGAGCTTGCGTAAAGCAGTAGAAACACTCGGACCCACCTACATCAAACTCGGACAAATCATCTCGAGTGGTGAAGGACTCTTCCCCGGAGAACTCGTTGAAGAATTCAAACGCTGCCGCGACCAAGTTCCAGCAGAACCATTTGACACCGTACAACTCACCATCGAACAAGACCTTGGTTGTCGCCTCAACGATGTGTTCTTACACATCGACACCACCCCACTTGCTGCCGCTTCCATTGCCCAAGTTCATGCTGCAACTCTCACCACAGGAGAGTCGGTTGTTGTCAAAGTCCAGCGTCCAAATATAGGCAAACTTGTGCGCAAAGATCTGCGCGTCATGGCTTGGCTTGCACCATTTCTCATTGGCCGCATCAAAATTGCTGCGCTCGCTAACCCACCTGCGCTCGTTGAACTTTTTGCTGAAACCATCGTTGAGGAACTCGACTTCCGCATGGAGGCATCGAACATGGTCGACGTGTCACGCATGTTGCACCGCCTCAACCAAACCGGGTACATCGTTCCGCGGCCACACCCTTCACTTGTGTCACGTCGCATTTTGGTGATGGAGCGTCTCTACGGCTTCAACTTTGATGATGTTGATGGTATGAAAGCTGCCGGCCTCGATACAGAGGCAATTATTCGCACTGGCATGATCGCCTTCATGGAAGGCGCAATGATTGAAGGCATCTTCCATGGCGACCTCCACGGCGGAAACCTCTTTGTGCTTTCTGATGGCAGAACCGCACTGCTCGACTTTGGCATCGTGGGCAGGCTTTCCCCCACTCGGCGCGTTGCCTTTTTGCGGATGCTGCTGGGTGCCACCACAAACGATGTCAAAGGCCAAGTAGAAGCGTTACGCGACCTCGGAGCACTTCCCCTCGACGTTGATGTTGCTCAGGTCATTTCCGATCTACGCCTTGACCAACAAACCATCGACCCCACATCACTTTCGGGCGAAGAACTGGTGAAAGAAGTACAACGCATTGTGAAAGCGCTTCTTGGCTACGGAGCAAGCATGCCAAAAGAACTCATGTTGTACGTGAAGAACATGGTCTTTCTCGACGGCGCTATTTCACGTCTTGCACCCGACCTCGACATCTTGGCTGAGGTAGCAAACATCTCGATGCTTTTTGCGGAACGCCATGGTGAACAAATTGGACGCGACCTCGGCATCAATGCGCAAAGTATTGAACTCAACCTCGACAGCGTGAAAGCGGGCTTTGGTCTCGATTCAAGCGTGAATCGCCTTACTTACCGTGAGCTACAACAACGCAGAGAGCTCATCAACAAGCGCATGCGCGACCACGTTCGCAAGTAAAAGCGCTACAACACAACTACAGGTGTGCCAATTTTGGCAAACGACCACAGAAAGTCGGCATCGAGTTTTGCCTGGCGCTGACAACCGCCTGAGAGTCGCGTTCCTAATTCTGCTTCTGTTTGATACACCGTGTTATCGCTGCGATGCACAGGTATTTGGTGAAAGCCAATAGCGCCAATGGCCGTTTTCAACCAGCGCACCATTTTTTTCAAGAAGGCTCTACCGTTCCATGCAGTTGTAATTTCTGAGCGACTGTACACCTGATGTGTACCAGGGGTTTCGTTGTTGTATTTGCTGCCCGACACCAACCATGAACGAATAATTTCGTTGTTTTTGTCGACTGCCCATACACGTTGGCCCGCTCGCTCGAAAACCAAACGCCTGCCACTTCCCGAGTTCGCTGGTAGGGCTGGTGCAGAAGCGCCCGTTGAGGCCACTGAAGACAACAAAAATCCGAGTGAGTCTTTCGCCCCTTGCGCCGGAGGAGGTGTACGCACCACAAGCAAGTTTTCATCGGGCCAAATGCCAAGGGCCAGCGCGGTTTCACGCCCAGCAATTCCGTCGACGAAAAGATCTTTCTTTGTTTGCAATGCTGTGACCGCAACCTGGGTTCCCACATCGTAAGTACCGGTCACTTTTTCCAGATAGTTGTTTTTCACCAATGCCTGCTGCAAACACAGCACGTTTTTACCTGAGGTTCCGGGGCGCAACGCCTTCATGGGAATTGTGCATGGTTCGCTACTTGCAGGGTCTTCACCAATGAGGTCGAGGACGGGGGTTGTGGTGGTCACAACTACAGCGGTGGTGCTTGTTGCGGCAACCGACGTGGTGGGGGCGCTTGTGTTGTCATTACGTACAGCTCCAACACCAACGTAAAACACCCCAGACACCACAATGACCGCTAAGAGCAGGAGTTGCTTTCGAGTGGCGTTTGAGTTCATAAGGGGTTTTCCGAGTGATCGACACTCTCAATGTAGCGCCGTACGCATTACGTGCCATGCCCTTCGTCCTGCCACACTAGAGAAGTGCGTTTACTTATCGCTCGCTGCAGTGTTCATTATGTTGGCCGCCTCGAGTCGCGCCTCGATGAAGCCACACGCCTCATTATGGTGAAAGCCGACGGGTGTGTTGCTATTCACGCCGACGGCGGAGCCTATAAACCCCTCAACTGGATGAACTCTCCAAATACCTTGCAAGAAAATGAAGGCGAGTGGATTGTTGCCAACCCAAAAGGCGAAACCATCACCATTACCTTGCATGAGATTTTTCTCGACACTCACCATCACCTCGGCGACGACCCGGGTCTCTCGAAAGACGGCGTCGAAGCACACCTGCAAGAGCTTCTTGCGGCGATGCCCGAAACTATTGAAGAAGGCCTCACGCTCATTCGCCGTGAATACCCCACTGCCATTGGGCCAGTAGACCTCTTATGCCGAGATAAAGACGGAAATACTGTGGCTATTGAAGTAAAACGCCGTGGCGAAATTGATGGCGTAGAGCAACTTGCCCGCTACTTGGAATATCTCCATAACGACACATCGCTGGGTGCCATTCGAGGCATTTACGTTGCCCAGGTCATTAAACCACAAGCTAAAACTTTGGCTACAACACGTGGTTTTACGTGTGTAGAAATTGACTACGAACTCTTACGCGGCAACAAGCCAGACGAACTTACGCTCTTCTAAGAG
>JAURNB010000104.1 GCA_030830415.1 Acidimicrobiales bacterium
CAAGCCATTGGCCATGTGTTTGGTGGAAACGTGGTGCGCGCACCCGAACTGTTGCACGGAAAAACGTCGATGGTGGAACATCACAACACCGGCGTTTTCACTGGCGTTCCTTCACCTGTGCAAGCAACGCGCTATCACTCACTTATTGTGGAACGCGCAACACTTCCCGCATGTTTAGAAGTCACTGCCGAAACCGACGACGGCATGATTATGGGAATGCGTCATCGTGAATTCGACATTGAAGGTGTGCAGTTTCACCCCGAAAGCATTCTCACGAACAACGGTCATCAAATGATCGCAAACTTTCTCGCACGCCTGTAGCGCAGGAATATCTCGGCGCGAATTGTTGCAATAAACGATACATACTGCGCCGAGAACACTTGGTTAGGGGGCAGAGAATGGTTAGGGGACTGAAGTGACGGGAACAACAGTGGTTGGCGCAGCAACAGCTTTACCCACCGTGAGTTTCACCACGGTTGCGGGGTCGACCATCGTCTTGTATGGCACGCCTTGCGAAATCACTTTGCCATCGTTCAATGAACCAGCAGGCACGTCGACGTAAGCAACTTCAACACCCAGACCACGCGTGTTCAACGACACGCGCGCTTCACCTTCGGTGCGTCCTTCAACGTCGGGCACTTCTACTTGTTGTGGGCCACTAGAAATGTAAATGGTAATTGCGGCACCTGCTTCAATGGGCCCGCCAATGGCAGGGTCGGTGCGCACAACACGACCCTTTGCCACGTCAACACTCACTTCGTTTTGCACCGACACAATGAAGTTGTACGGGGTCGACTTCAACAACTGTGTTGCAGCATCGGCGGTTTGGCCTTCAATGCTTGGCACCGTTACTTGCCCCGCACCACCCGACACCACAACTTTCACTGCAGAACCCGCAGGCACTTCAGCATTCGCACCAGGGTCTTGCGAAATAATTTGGTTCGCAGGAATCGTAGGGTCGTTACGCACTTCAGAAACTGTGAGTTGTAAACCCTTCGACAACAACAACGCCGTTGCGTCTTTCACCGACAACCCTTGAATAGCCGGCACTGCAACAGGTGCTTTCTTGGGGTTATACGTAATGGTCACGTTGTCGCCTTTGCGCATCACCACATCGGGCAATGGATCTTGTCCGTACACCACATCGTCACCCACGCCGTCTTTGGCAACAGGGTTCGGAACAGGGTTGAGTCCAAGGTCGAGCAACACTTTGCTCGCATCAGACAACGTGAGGTTGACCACGTTGGGCAATTTCATATCGCTCGATGTGTTGTCGCTCGTGAGCGAACTGAACAACGCGAACGCGCCACCAAGCAATGCAATAACAGCAATGAATGCAGCAACGATGTACAACCCAGCTTTGCGCGGTGGTTCATCGTCATATGGTGGAAGATACGTGCCGCCCGTTGCAGCGCCGCCACCTGTTGCTGGCATCACTTGTGTGCCACCAACACCAGCACCAACAATGGGCATGGCTTGCGTGGTTGCTGCATCGCCCGTGGGGTAGTTCGCAGCGCCACTAGTAGGAGTTTGTGCCATCACCGTGGTGGCACCAGCAACACTGCCACCCAGTGCTTCAATGAGTGCACCCACATCGGCGCCTTCGCGGAAACGACGCAGGTCGTCGCGCACTGCATCGGCACTTTGGTAACGCACAGAAGCATCTTTTGCTAGGCATTTCGCCACAATGGCTTCAAAGCTGCGCGGAATATCGAGAACAATGTGATTCAACGGCTGCGGAAAATCGTGCACTTGTTTGTATGCAACAGCCACTGCATTTTCACCAGTGAACGGGGGAGTGCCCGCCACCATTTCGTACAACACAATGCCCAGTGAATACACATCGCTGCGTGGGTCGGGTTGGCCACCTTGGGCTTGTTCTGGAGAAAAATAAGTTGCGGTGCCCATGACGGCACCCACTTGTGTGAGGTTCGACTCTTGCCGTGTGTCGACCGCGCGTGCAATACCGAAGTCGGCTACCTTCACAGCACCATTGGCACCAATGAGGATGTTGGCCGGCTTCACGTCGCGGTGCACCACACCATTGCGGTGTGCAAATGACAACGCCGCAGCAACTTCACTTGCAATGTCGCTCGCCTGGGCGCTTGAGAGTTGTTTCTCGGCCCGCAAAATGTCGGCAAGCGTGCGGCCCTCTACATATTCCATTGCCATGAAGTAGGTATTACCCACGCGGCCCCAGTCGTACACCGACACAATGTTGGGGTGGTTCAAGTTGGCGGCAGCTTGGGCCTCACGGCGGAAGCGCTCAACGAAGGCGGGGTCGGTGGCAAATTCAGGAAAAAGTACTTTGACGGCAACCGGGCGGTCGAGCAAAACGTCGCGAGCCAAAAAGACGTCGGCCATTCCACCGCGCCCTACGCGCTGTTGAATTTCGTAGCGATCATTGACCATCGCTTTGTCGTTGCCACTCATACGTCCCTAGAGGTTACCGACGTGTAACGAACCCTGAGGATTCATTGAGGAACTACCTTCAAAGCGCGGTCGAGGAGCACTTTGGCCACCGGGCCCGCCAGGGTTCCACCCGTTCCAGCACTAATTTGGGCATTGACGCCCTTCAGCATCACCGCAACGGCCACCCGTGGGGCTTCGGCAGGGGCAAAAGAGGTGATCCAGGCATGAGAACGTTGGGTTTCCCCAGGAGCATTGAGCTGGGCAGTGCCCGTTTTGGCCGCAGCTTGAATGCCGCCCGCCAAGGCCAAGCAGCACTTTGCCGTTCCGTTATTCACCACACCCACCATAAAAGTGTTCAAAGTGGCCGCCGTGGCCGGGGAAATGGGCCGGCGCCACACTTCGGGGGAAGTACTACTGAGCTCAGTGCCATTGTGCGCCAGGGTCTTGGCCACCACATAGGGCTTCATCATGGCCCCGCCATTGGCCACCGTGGCCGCCACCATCGCCATATGCAACGGCACCATCTGCACGCTGCCTTGCCCAAAACCATGAATGGCTAAGAGCGCAAGAGAGTCGGTGAAGTCGGCAACCTCGCCGCCAAACGTGCTGGTGGCCGCATTGGGCAAATCGATGGGCAACTGCTCACCCACGCCCCACTTCTTCACACCATTCACCATGACCTCGGGGCCCATGTCGGCACTCATGCGCGCAAAGGGAATATTGCAACTGCGGCGAAACACTTCGAACATGTCGCCACCGCACGTTTTCTTGCCGTAGTTCTGAATCGGGTTTTTCGTGTTCGGTGGTGTCCACGAATTTTCATCGGGCCATTCACTTGCCGTACTAATGAAGCCCGCTTCCAAACCTGTTGCAGTAGTGATGATTTTAAAAGTAGAACCCGGCATATAACGCTCTTGATACGCATTGGCCAACAACGGCTTCCCCGGTGCATCGGCAAGTGCTTCTAACGCCGCACCTGCTTCATCGTTGTTATGAACAGCAACAGTGTTCGGGTCGTACGTGGGGTTGGAATACATGGCAAGCACCGCGCCCGTGCGTGTATCGAGCACCACCGCACTACCTTCGCGATTACCCAACTGACGTTGTGCAAGTTTCTGCAAATCACTATTCAATGTGAGTTGCACTTCGCCTGTCTGGTCGACACTGTTAAATGTGGAACCAACGGCAAGCAACTGTTGCTTGGGTGTATTACCCGCCAACACATCGCTATACAAGTGCTCTACTTGAGTAGCGCCGTATGCATAGGTGTAATACCCACTCACGTTGGCAAACAGCTCTTTCGTGGGGTATTCACGTTGATACGCGTAACTACCTGCATCACGTTGGTCTTTAGGTATCTCCACCGTTTGCGCAATCACCACACCATCACTTGTAACAATGGGGCCACGCGGCGCATCGAATTGCCGCACACTTTCGCGGTTGTTCAACGGGTTTGCACGCAGTTCTGCTCGCTTACCCACCTGCCACACATTGAGTTGCACAAAGAGCAACGCGTAACACGCCAACAAACCAATGGCTAAACGACGAATGACCCTATTCACTGCGGCACCTCATGCAAGCGTCGTGCCGATGAATGACTAATGGCAATGAGCACACCCAACAACATGTAGTTCGCCACTAGTGAACTGCCGCCGTAACTCATAAAAGGAAGCGTCACACCAGTGAGCGGCAACACGCGCAACACGCCTGCCAAAATAATAAAAGCCTGCACA
>JAURNB010000105.1 GCA_030830415.1 Acidimicrobiales bacterium
GACGAACTCACCGCAAACGGCAAGCAACCACAACCAGGTGAGCAAGTAGAAATTCCGCCCACGGCAATTTACGACCCGGGTAACTACACGCTGAGTTACCTTCCACAAGTTGGCGGCCCCATTACCGAGTTGAAACAAGGCACCCATCAAGCCACTGTGCTCTTTTGGAAGGCCCCCAATACACGAGAAAAAGCCACCAGCTACTCGTGGAAATTCTCGGTCGATTAAGGCTTAAATTTCGCCTGTTTCCAGCAAGGCGAGGAACATTTCCTCGTTCAAAATAGGCACACCGAGCTGCTCTGCCTTGGTGAGTTTGCTGGCCCCAGGTTCTGCACCCACCACCACTGCATACGTTTTGGCACTCACGCTGCCCGGGCTCTTCCCGCCGCGCAACTTCACTGCTGCTTCTGCTTCTTCACGTGAGAAACCATTCAAGGTTCCTGTGACCACCACTGCTTTACCTGCAAGAACTTGTGGCAACGATGTGCGTTCAACATTTCCGAAGTCAACGCCAGCGGTGCGCATCTTTTCAATAATTTTTTTGTTCGCTGGTTGTTCAAACCATTTCGTAATTGATGCGGCAATGACACCACCCACACCATCGATTGATGCAAGGTCGTCGGCACTTGCCGATGCAATGACATCGAGGTTGCCAAAAGCTAACGACAACGATTCGGATGCAGCTGGACCTAAATGTTTGATGCCCAGTGCAGTGAGCAACTTCGGAAGTGGGCGATGACGTGACGCGTCGATTGCTGCAAGTAATTTTTGTGCGCTGAGTGCACCGAAACCTTCAATTTGTAAAAGTTGTTCTTCGGTGAGTGCATAAATGTCGCCGACGTCTTCAACGAATTCAAGATCAGACAAACTCAACACCGTGCGTTCGCCAAGACCTTCAATGTCCATTCCGCCACGTGATGCAAAATAAATGATGCGTTGATCGCGCTGGAACGGACACTGCTCGTCAATGCAACGCGTGTCGGCTTCACCGTCGACCTGCACAAGTTCTGTATGCAATGGGCAGGCACAATGTGTAGGAAACTCCCATGGCACTGAGTTTTTCGGGCGTTTTGCCAACACTGGGCCCACTACTTCAGGAATCACGTCGCCTGCTTTACGCACCACCACGGTGTCGCCGGGGCGTACGTCTTTCAGCGCTACTTGGGCCCTGTTGTGCAAAGTGGCCATGCCCACAGTGCTGCCGCCCACAAAGACGGGTTCGAGAACAGCAAAGGGTGTGGTGCGGCCCGTGCGGCCCACCGACACTTGAATGTCGCGCAAAATGGTGGTGCGTTCTTCTGGAGGAAACTTAAAGGCAATGGCCCAACGCGGTGCACGGCTGGTGAAGCCCAGCACTTCGCGTTGTGGAAGTGAATTGACCTTCACCACTGCCCCATCGATTTCGTATTGCAATGTGTCGCGCTTGTTTTGCCAGTGTGCGCAAAACGCATTGACCTCTTCAATGGTGGAAACAACAGTGATGGAAGGGTTGATAGCGAAACCAAGTGCCGTTAAGTACTCCAACGATTCTTTGTGTGTGGTGAACTCGGGAACGCCTTGCGTTTCACCGAGTTGGTATGCCCAAAATGCGAGCTCACGACTTGCGGTGACTTCTGCATTTTTTTGTCGCAAACTGCCGGCGCCTGCATTGCGGGGGTTCACCGGCACTGCTTCGGGTTTTTTGCCCGCTGCAATACGCACCACATTTTCTTCTTCTTTTTGCTTCTTAAATTTTTCAAATGCAGCAAAAGGCATGTACACCTCGCCACGCACTTCCAACACATCGGGAACTGTGCCATTCACTGCCGTGAGTTTTTTGGGAATGACTGCGATGGTGGAAACGTTGGCCGTGACGTCTTCGCCCACTTTTCCGTCGCCACGTGTTGCGGCTTGTACGAGCACGCCATTTTCATAACGAATGCTCACCGCAAGACCATCGATTTTCAATTCACACACAAACTCTGCTGCTGCGCCACTGAGGCCCTTTGCAACGCGCTCGCCCCAAGCGCCGAGTTCCACTGTGTCCATGGCGTTGTCGAGGCTGGTCATGGGCACAGAGTGCTGCACGGGGTCGAATGTGGTGCTTGCAGTTGCGCCAACCGACTGTGTGGGTGAGGCGACGGAAAACAGGTCGGGGTTGTCGGCTTCAAGACCTTGCAGTTCACGTACCAATGCGTCGTATTCGGCATCGCTCACTTCTGGAGTATCGAGACCGTGGTAGAGGTGGTTGTGATGTTCAATGAGCGCACGCAGTTCGCTGACCCGCTTTTGAGAAGATTTTTGAGCAGGAGCCTTTTTCACCACATGTTTACGTTAGCGATCGGCTAGAACAGACAACGCATGGCTCGCTTCATTCGCCCCTCATTCTCGGCCCCGCTGTGGGTGGCCCGCGTGGCATGGGTGGCACTTGCCCTCATTCCCTCGGGCATTGCGCCCACTTTGGCGAGCCATGGGCGTAGCGCTCAGGTGGTCTTCACTCTGGGCGCATGGGCGTTGTGGGGTCTTGGCACGCTTGCCATTTTTTGGCTCAGCCCGTATTCGCTCAGCGCACTGCGCATGGTGGCGCCATTAGCTGCTGCTGGGCTGGTGGGGTTTGTTTTTGCCAGCTTGTCAACATTCAACGAGGTGGCTTTTGGCGACGTTGCATGGCCACTTGTTGGTGTTGCGGTAGCAGTGCTCGCACTGGTGTGCATTTTTCTTCCCGCCTTTGGTTCGTTACATGTTCAAGCATCTGCATATGGCGATGAAAAGCGGTTGTTGTTACGTGTGCCCGCTGCTCAAATTGCGCCCATTGTGGTGTCGTACGTCGTCATGGTGGCTTTTCCTGTTGCAACACTTTTTGCTGTGGGTGGTGAAGTGTGGTGGCTTGCAGCACTGTGTTTGGTGCCGTCGGTTTTCCTTTTTCGCGTGGTGGTAAAGAGCTTGCATCGCTTTTCACGGCGCTGGCTGGTGGTTGTTCCTGCGGGTGTTGTGGTGCACGACGAATTGCTCCTTGCAGAAACGTTCATGGTGCGCACCTCTAGCGTTACCCGTGTTGAACTGAGTGCAACAAGTGGCGAAGCACTGAATCTCTCTGGCGATGTTGCTGGGGTGCGACGCCAGATGATGCTGGTGATTCAACTACGTGAAACAGAAAAACTTGCTGTGAGCCCGTACCTTGCAAAAATGTTAGGCACGCTCGATGCCTTGCATGTGCAGAGTTACGCAGTTGCACCCACGCTGGCTGGCCATGCACTTGCTGCATTAACCAGACCACCTGCAACCACATAAGAGTCGCTGGGGTCGTACAACACGGCACTTTGCCCTGGTGCAATACGACGGTGTGCTTCATGCAAGGTGAGTTGCACGCGGTTGTCGCTCAAAATTTCTGCTGTACAAGGCAACGATGCACCATGAGCGCTGCACTGCACACGGTATTCGCCAGCAACTGCTTCACCCGATGCCCACACCATGGCTTGTAGGGCAACACCCGTGCGCATGAGGTCGGCGTCGGAGCCCACCACCACAATACGATTTGCGGTGTCGACATCGACAACAAAACGCTTCTCTTCGGTTTTGTATAAGCCAATGCCACGGCGCTGGCCAATGGTGACCATTTCTACCGAATCGACTTCGCCCACTTGCTTGCCCGCCATATCGACCACTTTTGCCGGATGAAAAGGAATGCGGTCGCCCAAGAAAGTTTCACGACCACCTGTTGAGGTAATGAAACATACGTCTTGGCTATCGGGCTTGCTTGCGGTACGTAGACCCAGGCGCTCTGCTTCTTTGCGCACTTCTGCTTTGGTCATGTTGCCCACGGGGAAAAGTGTGCGCTGCAGTTCACGGCCTGCGAGCATGTGAACTACATACGACTGGTCTTTGGCGTCGTCGGCACCGCGATGTACGCGCATGTCGCCATTGGCATTGGCAACAAGACGAGCATGATGGCCAGTTGCTACTGCGTCGAAGCCCAACGCATCGGCGCGCTCTGTGAGGCGAGCGAATTTCAAACCGCGGTTGCATTCGATGCAGGGGTTTGGCGTGGTGCCTTCGGCGTGCGCTGCAATGTATGGCTGCACCACTTGTTCGTTGAAGTCGTCGCTGAAGTTGAACACCAAATGGTCAATACCAATTTGCTGCGCTAC
>JAURNB010000106.1 GCA_030830415.1 Acidimicrobiales bacterium
AAGTCGAGGTGTTTCGGGGTTGCCTACTGGCTTGCTGCAAGAACGCTTCGATTGGCTCGACAAATGGGTGGCCGACCCTTCCGACATTGTGCGCACACCTGGCACCGAGAGCAACGTTAAAGAAATTTACGACGCATGTAATGAGATGGCCAAAGACCCCGGCAACTTTATTTTGAACCAGTTCTGTGAATTTGGTAATCACGTGGGCCATTACGCAGTAACAGGTACGGCACTTGCTCATATCTATGAGCACTTCCGCGAAAATTCGTCTAACAAGAACCTGCGACTCGCTGCATTTACTTCAGCAACGGGTAGCGCTGGCACCATTGCTGCGGGCGACAAACTCAAAGATGTTTATGGCACGAAAGTTGTTGCTGTAGAGGCGTTGGAATGCCCCACCATGTTGGAAAATGGTTTTGGTGAGCACAACATTCAAGGCATTGGCGACAAGCATGTGCCGCTCATTCAAAACGTTATGAACACCGATGTGGTTGTAGCAGTATCAGACCGCGCTACCGATGAACTCGATGTGATGTTCAACACTCCAGCGGGCAAAGAGTACATGGCAACTCGTTTGGGTCTTTCAACTGAACTCATTGATGCCTTGGAGCACTTTGGGTTCTCTGCAATTTGCAATGTGATTGCGGCAATTAAAACAGCAAAACTTCTGAACTACGGACCCGACGATGTGCTCATTACCATCGCAACCGATGGAGGGGCCTTGTACCCAAGCGAGCGCGAAAAAACTCTTGCCCGCCGTTTCAAGAACAACTTCACATCAGTCGATGCGGCCGAAGTATTCGGTGAGCATGTGGGTGCCATTGGAACTGGTGCAATGATCGACTGCACCGAGCGCGATCGCAATCGTATTTTCAACCTGGGTTACTACACGTGGGTCGAGCAGCAGGGAACCCCACTCGATGTGTTTGAAGCTCGTCGCTCACAGTCATTTTGGCGCCACATCCGCACCTATCAGCCAGTGTGGGACAACATGATTACCGAATTCAACGCTCGCGTCGCTACACAATAGACAAATGAAGACGCAGGTTATAGAGCACCTGCAATGTGCGGTATGCGGTGCACGAGTTTCCGTTGCACAGCCATTGTCGTGGCGTTGCCCACAAGCCTCAAATCAAGATCGTCATCATGTGCTGCACTTTGTGGGCGCATCGGGCGATGAAGTTTTCCAACCACAAGATTCAGAGAACCCCTTTGTGCGGTATCAGAAACTTTTGGCGTGGGATGCTTTCGCTGCACAACATGCCGCATCGTTGAATGAGCGTCGCGAGTTCATTGAACGCCTCGATGCGCAAGTGGCAAGTGTTGCCGGAGTGGGGTTTCGTCGCACACTATTTGCTCGGCATGAAGAATTATCAAAGGCATTGGGCTTCTCGCCAGCCGGTGGTCTGTGGGTAAAAGACGAAACACATAACGTTGCCGGATCCCAAAAAGCGCGACATCTCTTCACTGAGTTATTACATTTACTTTTTGCCGAAGAAAAAGGTCTGGCTCCATGGGGTGCGAGCCGCCCAGAGTTGGCAATTGCATCGTGCGGCAATGCCGCCATTGCAGCATCCACTCTTGCGGCCAGTGCGCAGTGGCCGATACGTGTCTTTGTGCCACAGAGCGTTGACGCTGTGGTGCTCAATACTTTGCAGGCGCTCGGCGCACATATTGAAGTGTGTGGTCGCCAACCAACCGACCCTGCTGGTGACCCTTGTGTGCTGCGTTTTCAAGAACACGTCGCTCGCGGTTCGTTGCCCTTCGGAGTGCAAGGCACGGAAAACGCGTGGTGCCTCGACGGCGGGCGAATGATTGGTTTCGAGATGCTTGAGCAATTTCCGAGCACTGAACATCTCGCTCGCATCTTTGTGCAAGTAGGTGGCGGTGCGTTTGCTTCGGGCGTTGGCGACGCCATGCGAATTGCAGAAGTACAGAATACTCAATTGCATGCCGTGCAAACGCAAGGCTGTAGTCCACTTGCGCGAGCATGGAGTCGTGCGCAGCAAACCGGGGGAACCTTGAATGCAGGTGCACGCTGGAATGAATGCATGTGGCCATGGGAAGAAGTGCCGACCTCCTTGGCCGATGGCATATTGGACGATGAAACCTATGACTGGATCTCGATTTGTGATGCGATGACACGTACCGGTGGTTTCCCCGTTGTTTCACCCGAATCAGATGTGGTGGCTGCTTTTGAACTTGCACAAAAGAGTTCGGGCATCAATGTGAGCCCCACCGGTGCAGCAGGTCTTGCCGGGTTGATGACCTACGTAGCCCAAAATAAGGGTAACTACGAACAGGAAAATATTGCGGTTGTATTCAGCGGAGTACTGCGTTCATAAAGGCGCTCAAGCGACTTCTATGAGTTTTCCATTATGTACGTCGTAAACGAATCCGCGAATGTAGTCTTTGTGCAAGATGAACGGTGAATGCTTGAGCCGGCTCATACTTTGGCGAACATCTTCATGTGGGTCTTTAAATGCTTCAAAAGACCAGCCGGGTTTAATGCCGCTTTCGCTGACGAGCTCATCGTAGAAACTGCCCTCGTTCAAATTTTCCAAACCACAGTCGGTGTGATGGATTAAAATAATTTCACAAGTATTCAGGCGGCGCTGCGAAATGACTAACGATCGCACGACGTCGTCGGTCACCACGCCGCCTGCATTTCTAATGATGTGGGCGTCGCCATGGTCGAGACCCAACATTTGAAAAATATCCATGCGGCTATCCATGCAGGCCACGATGGCGAGGCGACGTTTTGGCTTGACATTGAGCCCGTGGTCGGCAAAGGCATCTACAAAAGTGGTGTTGTGTCCGCGCAACTCTTCGGCATTGGCGAGAAAGGTGGTTTCTGCGTTTTTCACGATGACATTCTGCCACTTTCTGTCGGTGGTACGTCATTTTTATGGCTACGTAACTGAGAGACCGAGGGCGATGGGCACTAACCTAGTTACATGACTTCGCACGTGTCGCACAACACATCGTCCATTATCACTCCAATGGGAGCCGACTCGGGTTCAGGAGACGCACGTTTCGACGTGTTCGGCCGCCTCATGAAGAACCGTGTCATCATGCTCGGTACCGATGTGAACGACGACATTGCCAACCAAATTTGTGCGCAGTTGTTGTACCTCGAGGGCGAAGACTCCAATGCCGACATCTGGCTGTACATCAATAGCCCAGGTGGGTCCATCACTGCCGGTATGGCTATTTACGACACCATGCAGTTTGTTTCATGCGACATTGCAACAGTGTGCATGGGTCTTGCTGCTTCAATGGGTCAGTTCCTTCTCACCGCCGGTGCAAAGGGAAAGCGCTACACCTTGCCAAATGCTCGCATCATGATGCATCAACCACTTGCTGGTCTGCGCGGACAAGCAACCGATATTGCTATTCAAGCCGAGCAGTTGCACCACGTGAAGCACAAGATGGCAGAACTCACTGCATTTCACTCAGGCAAAGAAATCGCCCAAATTCAAGCCGACAGCGAGCGCGACCGTTGGTTTACCGCCGAGTTGGCTCAGGAATACGGACTAGTCGACAAGGTCATTGTGAAGCGGGGCGAGATCCGCTGATATCAACCGCACACGTATCGAGAGTCCACTTCATTGCGCGTTGCGCAGCGGTGTTGCTTTCATAAGCGTGCTTGGTAACAGCTTCAACATCGGTGGCATTGCCGGTGTTAATGCGAGACGCGTCGGCAAGTAAGGCCGTGAGCGCATCCCAATCTTTTGACACGTCGATGGGTGCAACTTTGCCAATTCGCTCGTAACTAGCAACTAAAAGGTCAATATCGTTTTGTGTTGCAATAGGTGCGTTGATTTGCGCCATTTCTTTGGCCAACTGCCGGCAAAACTGAGTTCCGGTGCGCTTTGGCTCGGAGCATGAAGCGGCCCCTGCCATAAAAATTGCACAACTTATTGCCACAAAAGCACTACGTCGCCACACATGGAGATGTTGAGGTGATTTCTTCACTATCAACAGTTTCCCACATGCATTTTCCTGCGAGATGCATTTCATTGTGATGAAAGTGAGGTCTGGTGTTTTCGAGCATTAGGTCAGCAACATTGCTCGGCATTCAAGGAACGCCGATTTCTGTTGAAGTGCATATTGGTAGTGGTTTGCCTGGGTTTACTGTGGTTGGTCTTCCCGACGAAGCGTGTCGAGAAGCACGCGACCGTGTGCGTGCGGCTTTGCT
>JAURNB010000107.1 GCA_030830415.1 Acidimicrobiales bacterium
AACAACCCAACAGATGAGAGTCCAGCCAAGAAACACATCGACGACAATGACGGAGCCCTTGTTATGCATGCCCCGACTGATAGCAACAATCGAGGGAATGAAATAAGGAATAGCCACCAAGATGAGCAGAATTATTCCTGCAGAGCCATCACTATTCATCACGCACCAGCTTCCATCCTTCAGGCCATTTTACGTTCCACAGATTGGCTCCCGTCAGGTCTGCGCCTGCCAGGTTTGCATCCTGCATATTTGCGCCCTGCAGGTCTGCTCGGGATAAGTCCGCACCAATTAGTTCCGCGCCATGGAGTACTGCACCCGTCAAGTCTGCGACAGTCAAGTTGGCTCTCCATAAATTTGCATTGATGAGATTTGCATCGATCAGAACTGCGTCACATAAGTTTGAACCAGCCAAATTTATGCCCTGTAGGTCTCTGCCACTGAGGTCGAAAGGCTCGTTGCTCATGCTTCCAAACCTTTGTGGGTTGTATTCCGACCTACATATGTTGTCTGTATGTGTTGTCCAAATAGCAAAGGACCGGAAAGGATGTCTCTGTACATATGCAAACCTTAGACGTGTCATAGGGATTTATATTTAGGCGTAGTAGTTCATTACAAAAACATTACGGGATCCGTTATCTCAATGGATATAGCTGGTGAGATTAAGGGGAAAAGTCTTTGCCCCAGAGGGCTGCTTCAATCAATACCGGTTTTGGGATCTCGAGCGGAATGGACTCAAGGACCATGGAGCAAAAAGGCGGTCACCTTGTGGCATCAAACTTCCGCAATCGCATATGGCAACCAGCAGTCAAAGCAGCAGGACTCGAGGGATTGAAAGTAAAAGATATGCGCAAAACAGCAGCAACAAACCTTCTGTAAAACGGCCTAGACATGAAGACAGTCACCGCAGTAATGGGTCACGAACATAAGTACAACACTCAACCATTACGCAAGGACCACAACAGAAAGCCTCAGTATCGCCGCAAACGCACTTGTTGCCAGTGTATAGATGACCATAGGTCAGAATCAATCAGCATCAATGAGTTGATTGATTGGCTTACTGAGAAGGTGCCTTCAACTCAGATACACAAAATCCAATGCATTTGACCACTTCACTTGTTTAGAGTTTTCAATGGAAGTTTGTACGTCGGTATATCTACTGGCTTGGACTTGTAGACCTTTTTGGGAGCTCCGTCAGTAATATTCGATTTATCTTGCGCGGCACAAGTCAGCACGTTGTCCTCAGAATACTCAAAACCAAAAATGATTTTGGGAAGTCCAATCAGTTCACCTTCGATTTGGAAACCCCGCCTGCTTATAGACGTATTCCCATTCTTTGTGATGAAGACTTCCACGACTGCTCGTTCGTCTTCGGGGCGCGAAGTAGAAATGGGGCGAAAAAGTGGAGATGTGCATCCGGCATCAATGTAGAGAGGTCCTTCAGTTGAGTTGATTGGGAGAAGTATGCCGCTGACATCAACATCTGATAGCGAGAGTCTCCATTTTCCAGTGTCCGTCTGAACCCAATACGCCTCGCGACCTTCGGTGTCTGTAAGAAGTCCAATACTTTTTCCGTTGCCGTCAATGACATACATCTTGGTTTGGGTTGCCACTGTGGTGGTTGTCGTCAAAGGTGTTGTTGGTTGAAGACTCCATAGGTCGCTGACGGGAGACATGTTCTCAGTTGCCACGTCGCATGTGCCAGAAACTGTCAAGCGGACCTTCAAGGAATTCTTATTGATACAGGCGAGGATTTCGACGGTGGATGTAGGCGACTGTTTCAGAAACATCGTGATTGAGGAGCCGAGCAGGAGTCCGATGGCTATCAACGCAACTGGTTTAAACTTCATGATTCCCCCGAATGTTCAATTGCTGCTCTTGCCGACTCTAAATGAAAGCTGGCGAACCGTTGCTACGTATGGAGCCCAAGATGAGAATCGAACTCACGACCTACGCATTACGAGTGCGTTGCTCTACCGACTGAGCTACCTGGGCAAGGACTTCACTTTATCGTCAAGAGGCGAAGGCGCATGATTCGCGGGTCGTCTTCCCCGAAAAACTACAAAAGTTCTGCGCCGCGCACAATGGGGAGACGCAGGAAAAGGGATTGCAAAAGAAGGGTTTCATTGGCGTTGAGGCCAAGGTTGTGCATTGCGGTGTGGATGTGTGCAACCGCTTCGGCGTAGTCGTGAGTTTTGTGTGCGTTGTGAGCGTGCGACATTGCATCGCGGTAAACGCCAGCGAGCACGGCGAGCCCGCTGCGCAGTTCATCGCTGCGGAAACGACGCAATTGACGCTTGTGGGCTTCGAGGAGTGCCTTACGACCGCTGCCACGTTCGCCGGTTGCTTTCACACGCTTTTCGAGTTCTTCAATTTCTAGTTTGTGTTGTTCTTCGAGTGGAACAGTTGCAGCTTCGATGCGTTGCACAATGTCGTCGACAAGTGCGAGTGCAACTGAACCAGAACCATCGAGCGAAGTGGGAACGCTGCTAAATGCTAAGCGGCGTGCTGCGTATGCACCGTCTTGTGCAAGAAGTCGTGCGCGTTCAATGCTGCCTGCTGCACCATGCGATGCAGACTGGGCTGTGGCTTGTGCAACGCCTTCAGAAATGAGTTGAGCCTCAATGATGTCGGCGCTGACTTCGCCGAATTGAACAACAACACAACGAGAAGCAACGGTGACGAGGCTGGGAACTAGTGAGTCGGCAAGAAGAACGAAAACAACATGTGCAGTTGGCTCTTCAAATGTTTTGAGCAAGCGAACTACAGCTGCTTCGGCCATGAGATGCACTTCATGCAAGATGATGATTTTGAGAGCAGACTCAATGGGGCTGCGTGATGCAGACTCAACAATGTCTTGTGCCATCTCGGCAGAGATTGATGCACCCTCGCGCCAAATTTCATGCACGTCGGCAAAACCTTGTTGCGCGATGAGGCGACCTTCACGTGAGGTGGGGTCGGCTGCACCGGTGAGAAGGGTGGTGGCAAATGCACGAGCGGCTTCATCTTTGCCGCAGCCTTCGGGGCCAACAAGGAGAAAACCATGAACAGGGTGTTCGGTGAGGCGTTGGAGAAGTTCAACGGCATGGGGCTGGCCAATGACGGCGTCCCACATTGAACTCACCAGGGCATTGCTCATGAGTGCAATGTAAAGGATGGATGTGCCACTACCGCGGCATGAATCTTTTCTTCCACCACATCTTTTGGTTCGAGACCGTCGATGAGTATCCAACGTGCGGGGTCTTTTGCAGCGAGTTCAGCAAAACCTGCTCCGATGCGGGCAAAGAAGTCGGCACCTTCACGCTCGAAGCGGTCGAGGTTGCGTTTGGCTAAGCGTGTGTTGGCCTCTTCGGTAGAAATTTGAATCCACACCACAATGTCGGGGAGCACGTTGTTGAGCGCCCAGGTGTTGATGCTGAGCAACGTGTTGACGTCGAGGCCACGGCCGTAACCCTGGTAGGCGAGTGTGGAGTACACACTGCGATCGCTTACCACGTGTTGCCCACGTTGGAGGGTGGGCTCAATGAGTTCGCTCATGTGTTGGGCACGGTCGGCGGTCATGAGCAGGAGTTCAGTGCGTGAGTTGAGATCGGTGTTTTCTGGGTCGGCCAAAATACCGCGCAGCAATGCACCAATACGCGTGCCACCTGGTTCGCGAGTGGCAACAGCGTTGATCTTTTCTGCAAGGCGAGTGACGTGCGTGCTCTTGCCGCAACCTTCGAGCCCTTCAAAGGCAATGTAGGTGCCGCGAGTGGTCATGAATCGTCGGTGCTCTTTGCAGGTTTTTTCGCAGCGGCTTTTTTCACTGTTGCCTTTTTGGCAGCTGCCTTTTTTGCGGGTGCTTTTTTGGCAGCCGCTTTCTTGGCAGGGGCTTTCTTCGCTGCAACTTTCTTAGCTCCACGCTTCTTTGGCGCGCCACCGTTTTCCTCTATATATTCGCGGCGCAGTTGCA
>JAURNB010000108.1 GCA_030830415.1 Acidimicrobiales bacterium
CCTTCGGTGTCGTATACCCATGAGTGATACGGGCAAGTGAAGCGCCGCGAATGACCAAAGCATTCTTCGGTCACCGGGGCCCCGCGGTGGCGGCAGATGTTGAGAAAGGCACGAGCAATTCCGTCTTTGCCGCGCACGACTAAAATGGGTCGACCAGCAATAACAAGTGAGGCAAAGTCGCCGTGCTCGCGCAGGTCACATGACAGCGCAACAAGCAGGGGGCTGCGGTGAAAGATGTTTTCTATTTCTCGTTCAAAGCGGTCGGTGTCGCGGTAGTTACGCACAGCAACATTGACAATGGTTTCTGAATAGTCGGCGTGCTCGGCATCGACATTGGCAAGTAAGCGCTTGGCAACAGAAATGAGTGGGGTAGCGGCCATGATGTGAACTTTCTTAGACGAAAAGGCAATGAAACAAATTGTACGATGAGGTGGTGAGCGCACAAAACACGGAACTCGTTGTTATTGGCACCGTACATCATGTGCCAACACCTGCAGCACTTGAAGTACTCGCCAATGTTGCCGTTGTGGTGAATGGTGCTGGCCTCATTACTGCCGTTTTGCCTGCCGATTCGCCAGAGGCCGCTGAAGCCGTTCGCAGGGCACATACGGTGGTGACACTGGGCCAACACGAGCGTTTATTGCCGGGGCTTATTGATACCCATGTACACGCGCCACAGTGGCCGCAACTGGGAACTGGGCTCGACTTGCCATTGGAACAGTGGCTATTTGATTACACCTTTCCACTAGAAGCCAAATATGCCGACACAGCATTTGCTGCCACGGTGTGGCAACACATGGTGCCTACCTTCTTGCGTCATGGCACCACCACTTCTGTGTATTACGCAACAGTGCATACAGAGTCAACAACATTGCTTGCACAAACGTGTTTAGAGCACGGCCAACGTGCCTACGTGGGTCGAGTTGCGATGGATCATCCAGAGGGAACCCCCGAGTGGTATCGCGATGCAACTGCGCAACAAGGTATTGATAGTTCGCAACGCTCTATTGAAGAGATACATGCCCTCGCGGGAAACACAGGCCTGGTATCGCCCATTGTGACTCCACGGTTTATTCCTGCATGTTCCGATGAGTTGCTCATAGGTCTTGGTGAACTTGCTACTCGCACAGAAACATTGGTGCAAACACATTGTTCCGAATCACATTGGGAGCATGGGTATGTGTTGGAGCGTTACGGACGCACCGACACGGAAATGCTGAAGCACTTCGGGCTCTTAAAACAAGGAACCGTTCTTGCACATGGCGTGCATATTGGCGACAACGATTATGGCCTCATTAAAGAAGCGCATGCTGGTGTGGCTCACTGCCCGATGTCGAATTCATATTTTGCAAATGGAGTTTTCCCTGCACGGCGAGTTTTAGGAATGGGCGTTCATGTGGGGCTCGGCACCGATATTTCAGCAGGAACCGATGCGGGGCTCATGAAGCAGTGTGTTCACGCAGTGACATCGTCGCGGATGTTGGAAGACGGTGTGAATGGCACTGATGGTGCTGTGGAAAATTCGCGTATCGATATTGTTGCCGCGTTTTATATGGCAACAACTGGTGGAGCACATATGTTGGGGCTCAATGCCGGTGTCATTGCAACAGGAAATCATTTTGATGCCATTGTTATAGACACTTCACGAAGTGACTCTGGCTTGCGCATATATGACGATGTAGACGGCGAAGAACGCATCTTCGAAAAAATTGTTCGCCTCTCAGGGCCACGCGACATTTCACATATTTGGGTTGCAGGAAAGAAAATTAAACAATAAAAAAAGGGGCGAGCCCGAAGGCCCGCCCCTTTTGAAAAAAAGAGAATTAACCCTTTGGTATTTCGCCCTTGACTCCCTCAACGAGGTAGTTCATGCTCATGAGTTCTTCGTACGTTGCTTGTTTGCCAGCAGGAAGAATTTCCTTGCCAGTGTTGTCTTTCAACGGACCAGAGAACATCACGCCAGAGTTGGCAACAATTTCTGCCTTCTTTGTTTCGATGAGTGCACGAGTTTCATCGGTAACAATTGGTCCGAGTGGAGCCAAACGAATATGGCCGTCTGCCATGTCGCCGTAGTAGTTACCTGCAACCCATGTGCCATCGAGGATGGCTTGAATGCGTGGAAGTTCGTATGTTGACCATTCGTAAGTAGCAGCAGTGAGCCATACTTCTGGGTAGTTGGTGCTTTGGTCACTGTCGTAACCCGACCATGGAACACCAGCAGCTTTTGCAGCATCACCAGAAGCTGGTGAGTCTTGTGCAACTACACCAATGGTGTCGGCTCCACCGGCAATGAGTGCTTCAGCAGTTTTGCGCTCGAGTGCTGGGTCAAACCAGGTGCTTGTCCAGACGAGGCTTACTTCTGCTTCTGGGTTGATGGAACGTGCACCCAAGGTCCATGCGTTAATTCCACGAAGTACTTCAGGAATGGGGAACGATGCAAGAAGACCGAGCTTGCCGGTCTTTGATGCAGCACCAGCGGCCATACCGGTGAGGAATGCAGCATCTTCAGCAGCTCCTGTGAACTGTGAAAGGTTTGGTGCACTCTTGTAGCCAGTTGCGAATTCGAAGCACACGTCTGGGTGCTTTTCAGCAGCAGCGGCAAATGCGTCTTGGAATCCAAATGAAGTTCCGAATACCACGGTGTTGCCGTCGGCAATGAGGTCTTCAATGACTTGAGCGGTCTGGTCACCTTCAGGAACATTCTCCTTATAGGTGGTCACAATTTTGTCGCCAAACTTTTCTTGAACAGCTTCACGAGCCTTGTTGTGGGCAGTGGTCCAGCCACCGTCGTTAATGGGGCCAACGTAAACCCATGCAGCCTTCAACGGGCCTTCTTCTGGGCGGCAGTCAATAGGTGCAGCATCGGCTGACCATGGTGTGAAGTTTGACTCCCAAGAAGCGGGGAAGGTTTCACCCGTCTCTTCTGTAGGGGTGTCGGTTTCAACGGCCGCGGTGTCATCGGTGATGACTTCTGCAGTAGTTTCATCTGTTGCCTCAGTAGAGGTGTCATCGCTGCCACAAGCAACAAGGCCTGCTCCGAGTGCGAGGGTGGCTACCAGCGGTAACCATTTCTTTGAACGACGTTGAGTCAAGGTTTTCTCCCGGTGTCTAGGTGGTGGTTTTACGGCAAATATGCCGTTGACATGATCATAAACACTCGGGTCTTTCCGAATGGCATCAAAACAGGGCGTAAACGCAGTATTAACAAAAAGTCTACGAAGGCTTATTAATCACACCCAATAGCGCGGCTAGGAGGCGGCTGTGAAGCGCAGTAACACGCGGCCGTCGTCGCCGGTGTCGAACACCGCGTGCACTGGCATATTGATGTGTACTTCGCTCGGTGCAACCCCAACAATATTGGTGAGAATGCGTGGGCCTTCAGCAAGTTCAACATAAGCAACTACGTAGGGGCCCGACTCTTTCCAACGGCCATTACCTTTGGCAACAATGCTGTACGAGTAAATAGTGCCGCGACCCGACATCTCTTCCCATTGCAACTCGGTAGAAAAACACACCGGGCAATGCGCACGCGGGTACCACACCACCGAAGTGCATGAAGTGCAGTGGGGAAGCAACAAGGTGTTGTTATGCAACGCATCCCAAAAAGGCTGTGTTTCATTGTTTATTTCAACATCGGCAAGTGGCAAGAACGACATTGCTATACCTCTTGCCCAAGAATGAGTGTGGCTGAACCCATGCGTGTGGCGAGGTTGCCACCAGTGCCATGTGCAAGTGCAAATTGGCAGTTAGGTACTTGTACGGCAGGGTGTGCCTCGTTGCGAAGCTGGCGTACTGCTTCAATGACTTTGGTAATACCACCACGGTTGCTGGGGTGGTTATTGCACAGCCCACCGCCGTCGGTGTTAAAGGGAAGTTTGCCAAAGGGTGCTTGCAGTGCACCGTTGGAAACGAACTCGCCGCCTTTGCCTTTCTCGCAAAAGCCGAGATCTTCAAGGGTGGCGAGAACTGTGATGGTGAAACTGTCGTATATAGAGGCATAACGAATATCACGAGGAGACAGGCCTGCTTCGGCAAATGCGCGCGGGCCAGACACCACTGCACCGGTATGAGTGAGGTCGATGCGACCGTTGTTCACATGTTTGGCGGCGAAGCCGGTACCCAGCACCGGAACACTTTGTCGTGAGAGTTTGCGTGCAACTTCAGGTGACACCACAACAAGTGCGCCACCGCCGTCGGTCACTACACAACAGTCGAGCATGTGTAGTGGGTCGGCCACCATTTTTGATTGCAATACTTCTTCAACGGTGACCGCATTTTGTAAAAATGCATTGGGGTTGTGTTGTGCATGACTTGCGGCAGCAACTTTTATTTCTGCCAGTTGTTCGCTTGTGGTGCCAAATTCATACATGTGCCGACGCGCAGCCATTGCATAGCCAGCAACAATGCTGAGGCCAAAGAAGTTTTCAAATGACACTTCTGGTGCGGAACCAAAGCGGCCAGCACCACCAATGCCAGCGCCCGAACTGCGAGGCAACCCCGCAAGGGTGATGAGTGCAACATGACAAT
This sequence comes from Acidimicrobiales bacterium, assembly GCA_030830415.1. Lineage (GTDB taxonomy): Bacteria > Actinomycetota > Acidimicrobiia > Acidimicrobiales > Ilumatobacteraceae > F1-20-MAGs119. The sequence goes on from JAURNB010000108.1 coordinate 4,528, forward strand.
GACCAGCGGCAATGGCTTCAGCAGCATGTTGCACATGTAGGAGGTATGAAGACCCGCCGGTTTCGGTGTTGTCGATATGGGTGAGTTGAAGGCCTAAGTATTCGGCCATGGAAAGTGCACCAAAACCTGGTGCATCTCCCGCACAGAAATAAGCATCGACATCGGAAAAGGAAAGACCAGCATCGGCAAGTGCGCCTGCGGCAACTTCTGCATGCACCTGCTGCACCGTTCTGTTTGGAATGGTGCGCAGCGGGTGTTCGTAAGCCCCTGCAATGAAAGCTTTGCCGCGAACGCTCATGACTTATGGAACGTAGCGGGCAATTGCGTCAGCAATTTCTTTTTCTGCTTCAGCAACGCCGTTCCACCCGCCCACTTCGGTTGACTTGTCGGGCTCGATGAGTTTGTAGACCTCGAAGAAGTTGGCAATTTCTGCCAAGAGGAAATCGGGAGCGTCGGTGAGGTCGCGGTAATGCGCATAACGGGCATCGCGCGAAGGAACACAGAGCACTTTGGCATCGGGGCCTTTTTCATCGGTCATCCAAAACACGCCAATAGGGCGTGCCCACATGTGGCAACCAGGGAAAGTGGGTTGTGGGAGCAAAATAAGGGCGTCGAGTGGGTCGCCGTCTTCGCCGAGGGTGTGAGGAAAAAAGCCGTAATCGAGTGGGTATTGCGTAGCCGTGAAGAGTGTGCGGTCGAGCCAAATGGCGCCAGTGTCATGGTCCATTTCATATTTATTGCGCGAACCCTGGGGGATTTCAACGATCATTTCAATTTCCATGAAGCCACTTTATGCCGTCACGCCGTCACCGCGACAAAAAGAGGTCAACTGTTTAGCCAAAGGCCACGCTGTACATCGACAGTGAGGAATAAACGAACCCATCGGTCACGGTGTGCGGCGCTTCATTGGGGCGCCGTGCACCGAGAACGTAGAGAAGTGGCAAGAAGTGTTCTGGTGTAGGTACTGCGTACCTGGCATCGGGGTGACTTGCATAGTTCACAATGGCATCGATGTCGTTGTTTTCAATTGCTTCAACGATGTATTTATGGAAGGCAACAGTGGAAGGATGTGGTTCGGCATTGTCTGACCAGTTAATAGCACCCAAGTTGTGCACAATGTTTCCACTGCCCACAATGAGCACCTGATATTCGCGTAACTTTTGTAATTTGCCAGCCACTTGTAGGTGCCATGCAGCGGGCTTCGAAATATCAATAGACATTTGCACCACAGGAACATTTGCTTTGGGAAATACATGCCGCAGCACCGACCATGCTCCGTGATCGAGACCCCAGTTCGTTGTTGCGCAAATGGGTTCGGGGGCAACGAACTCTCGCAATAAATTAATGACGTGTTGGGCAAGTGCGGGTGAACCTGGGGCGGGGTATTCCACCTGTGAGAGCTCGGGCGGAAAACCTGAGTAGTCGTGAATGGTGCGTGGCTTTGAGTTTGTTGAAACACAAATACCTTGTGTGGTCCAGTGTGCAGAAACGACAAGAACTGCGTTGGGGTAGACGGGAGTCTCGCTGCGCACGTTCTCGCTTTCCCTGCGCTTTAAATGGGATGAATTGAGCGAAACAAAACGTTCACCGAAATCGGCCCAATCGTTGGTGAATGCATTGTTTTCAATGGCGTTCATGGGGCTTCCATGACCAAAAAAGACGGTGGGTGACGCAGCAGGCATAGACCTTGTCTAGCATCTGCTCTATGAACTTTGGCAGGCAAAAAGCACTCATGGTGGAAGAAGCGAACGCGCTTCCGGGCAGAACCGACCAGTTCATGCCGATTCCCGAAAAACACTTTGTACTCGATGCGCCTCTTGTGGGGCCATGGCCAAGTGGAACAGAAACTGCAGTTTTTGCCTTGGGCTGTTTTTGGGGAGCGGAGCGAGTGTTTTGGAAAACACCTGGTGTGTATTCCACTGCAGTGGGTTATGCCGGTGGTTACACACCAAACCCTGCCTATGAAGAAGTGTGTTCGGGTCTTACCGGGCATACCGAAGTGGTGTTAGTTGCCTTCACGCCTCTTGAAGTTACTTTCGAACAGCTCCTCAAAGTGTTTTGGGAAGCGCACGACCCCACACAAGGCATGCGTCAGGGAAACGATGTGGGCACGCAATACCGCAGTGCGATTTACACAAACAATGCACAACAACAAACGAGCGCAGAGCAGAGCTGTGGCGTGTATGAAGAGAAGTTGAAGGCAGCTGGTTACGGTGCAATCACAACTGAAATTGCACCCGCAGGCATCTTCTATTACGCAGAGCCGTATCACCAACAGTATTTAGCAAAGAACCCCAATGGGTACTGCGGTATTGGTGGCACGGGCGTGAGTTGCCCTATAGGTACGAAAATTTAAATACTTCTGGAACTATTGCATGAGGTGAAGCGACCTAGTGGGTAACCCCTCAAAATTAGGAGCTCACTGTGAAATCACGTCGTATTGTTGGTGCGTTGTTGGCACTTGGCGGCATTGTTGCCACATCGATTATTGGTTCGAGTACCGCAAACGCTCACGTTGCTGTGTACGTAGCAGGAATGAGCGGAGCAGGTGTAGATACAACTGCAGATGGAAACCCCACTTACATCGTGTCATTTGCACCCGGGCATGGATGCAGTGGGCCAAAAACTGCTGCGAACCCTGATGGGGCGTACCCCACCACCTCATTAGAAGTATTTATGCCAAAAGATTCCGTCGGGCAGTACATCTTGCCTGAAGTGCGCGCAGTTGAGGGAGTGGGTTACACCACTGAATTGAAGACGGAAGCCAACCCAGACACCGCTACAGCAACCGCAACCCCGAAAAGAATCAAGTCAATCGTTTACTCGGGGTTCAATCTCAAAGCAGCGAACGGTGGCATGACGGCGAGAAATACACAGATGTTTTCGTTAGCGGTGAAACTTCCCAAGCTGTCTGCACTTCAGGCGAATAACAAATATATCTATACCGGAACAGGTGCTAATACGCACGTAGAGGTGTACTTCCCGCAAGTTCAGTATTGCGATGTCACCGGTCAAGGCGTGGGTGTTACTGCGACCGCACCTTCAGCAACTGCAACACTTGCACCAGTGTGTTCAGCAACCGACACGGTGAAAACAACTCTTCTCGACGACTGGACAACTGCAGGAAATACACCGAAGGTAACGATTGGTGCAAAGACCGTTGTTGCGGCAACAACTGGTTACATCGATGGCAATAAAACAACAAAAGCTGTTGCCGCAGACGAGTATTACTGCCAGGGTACGCCCGAGGTCAATGCAGCAAAATTGCCTTTGTATGGAAATTTTGAAGCACGAACCACTGGTGGAGGCGCAAAGCGCAAGGCAGTTTTCATGGTCGATGCATCTTCAGTGCATGCGGGCAAAAGAGTAGTGGTGCGCAACGCGACTGGAAAAATTGTTGCTTCTGGCAAACTCGACAAGTCGGGCGACTTCGCGCGCACCTTGAATACTGCTCAATCAGCTGCTTTGACAAAGGGTGAACAACTCCGCTTGTTCATCGGTGGAGTACTCTCTGCAGCCGATGCGCTCTAAATTTCTTGCCATAGCAACTCTTATAAGTTGTGTGTTTGCAACGGTTCTGGTGCCTCAAGTTGGGGTAGCAGAACCTTTGCGCGTACGCCCAGTGCCCCAGCACTCATCAATCATTGGCAAAACGCCAGTACCTAACTCTGTCGTGAGCAAGGCACCAGTGGTTGCAGTGCTGGTAGGAGAAACCGGTTCTGGAATTGAAGCTGATGATGCACTTTTTGTCTATGACAAATTAGGGGTGAACCACGCCGGGCAAATGCGGAGAGTTGCGGTGAGCGACAACACGCGATTAGAAGCCGACCTCAGCAACATGACGCCTGGTTGGTATGTAGCAAAGCAAAAGTTCACCTTCGATGACGGGCATCCATCAGGCGATGTCGGATCACCATGGTGGGTATTTGGTGTGAAAGTAAAAACCTCTGCTGCACCTACAAAACAACTGCAACTGCAACGGGTCACGCCAATCGAGACGGTTCAGAAAAAAATTGTGGCGAGTTTGTCGGGAGCGCGTATTGGTGCTCGTACGTTGACAATTAATTACAAATCTTCACCGAGTGACATTCTGACGTGGAGTTTGCAAAGCCCGTTAGGCGTATTTGGAACCACAAATATTGTACGAGCGAAAAAGAGTGCCACTTTTGGCACATCGCAATTTGTGTTTCCGTTTGCTGGAACATACAAAATTTCATTCACGCATTACCCAAATGCGTTGAGCGACCCGATGCGCAGCGTCACCTGGTCTACTTTGGTCAGCGTGAGGTAGTTCCCCAACCGTTGTTGCGAATACTTTCTCCGTCGGCATCTTGAGCTCTGCCTTGCCACCGCAATGCTCCTGGTGTGTGTGAGAGGTGCGCAATGAGCCCCTGCATGGGTGTTCCTTCGAGATGTTGAATCATATTGCGTGCAGCAAAATGGGGGTCGTCGTTAATGTCGGCCATGTCATATACGGGGCCAATTGCCGCATCGGCTTCTTCAAAGATGCGTAGTACTTCTTCTTGTGGGCGCGCGGCACACCATGAAATGAGCAGCTCGTTGAGTTCTTGACGATGCTCCACACGCAAGTTGAATGTGGCAAAGCGTGGGTCGTTGGCCACACCAAGAATGTCGAGTACCCGTGCAGCAACAGAGTCACTTGAAGCAGAGACACCTACCCATTTGCCGTCGGAACATTCAAAGGTGCCACGCGGAACGGTGTACGGAATGCCTGAACCCAAACGCTGTTGCTGTTCGCCGGTGAGTTGATACACACTCAGCAACGGGCCCATCATCTGGAAAATGGTTTCCAACAAGTTGACATCGACTACTTGACCCACACCTGAATGCAACGCAACCATGGTGGCAAATGCCGCCGCGAGGCCAGTGATTTCATCGGTGAGAGCAATAGGCGGAAGTAGCGGTGCACGACCCTCTTCACCGCTAATGGCAGCAAGGCCACTCATCGATTCGGCAATAGAGGCAAACCCAGCACGTTGTGCGTACGGGCCTGTTTGCCCAAAACCCGTGACGCGCACAATAACGAGTTTGGGGTTGCGCGCCAGAAGAACATCTGGGCTAAGGCCAAGTCGCTCCAAAATGCCGGGCCGGAAATTCTCTACCAACACATGTGCATCGTCGAGTAGCGATAACAAAAGTGCCGAGTCGGCTTCATCTTTTAAGTTGAGCGCAATGGTGCGCTTGTTGCGATTCACCATTTTCCACCACAGCCCGGTGCCATCGCGTGGGTCGCGCCACGCCATGTTGCGTAGTGAGTCGCCAGTGTCGGGGCGTTCTACTTTGATGACATCGGCACCAAAGTCGGCGAGGTAGCGCGCACAGTTTGGTCCAGCGAGAACTGTAGAAATATCAACGACGCGAATGTCGCCTAACGGCAGTTGCGTCATGTGTGAATGGCTTAGTACCAGGGGCGATCGCGACGCGATGTGCCCGGACGTGCCCACCAACGACCGCTGAACTTCCATGCACTTTCGCGATTGCGCAGTGGAGATGAAACCATGCCGCCTATTGCGGTGTTGGCCTCGATGGCAGCAACAATTGCTGCGGTCTCTTCATCGGTTGGTGCCGGTGAAATGGAAAAAGATGAAGTGGTCATGATGCTTGTCTTACAGCGGCATGTTTCCGTGTTTGCGACGAGGAAGTTCGGCGCGCTTTGTTTGCAACATCTTCAAACCAGCAATGAGCTTGATGCGTGTTTCTGCTGGGTCAATCACATCGTCGATATAGCCACGCTCTGCAGCGTTGTAAGGGTTGGCATACTTCTCGGTGTAATCGTTCACCAGTTCTGCACGACGTGCAACAGGGTCTGCTGCTTGTTGCAGTTCACGGCGGTACACAATTTCTACTGCGCCCTGAGGGCCCATTACTGCAAGTTCTGCAGTTGGCCATGCGTAGGCGAGGTCGGCACCAATTGACTTTGAGTTCATTACGACGTAAGCGCCACCGTAAGCCTTACGAGTAATCATTTGAATACGTGGCACGGTGGATTCGCAGTATGCGTAGAGCAATTTTGCGCCGTGACGAATGATGCCGTCGTGCTCTTGGTTCACTCCAGGAAGGAAGCCAGGAACGTCAACGAATGTGATGAGTGGAATGTTGAATGCATCACACGTACGTACGAAACGTGCTGCTTTTTCGGACGATTCAATATCGAGTACACCAGCAAACTCTTGTGGCTGGTTGCCCACGATGCCCACTACTTGACCATCGAGACGCGAGAAGCCACAGGTGATGCTCTTTGCCCAGAAGGGGAAGTATTCGAAATATTCACCGTCGTCACACACTTCACGAATGACTTTCTTCATGTCATATGGCTGGTTAGGTGATGGAGGCAAAATGTCGCGCAGCATTGGGCACAAACGATTGGGGTCGTCGCTGCTTTCCACTGCTGGTGGATCTTCCAAGTTGTTTTGTGGAAGGAACGACAACAAGTAGCGCACATCGTCGAGACATGCTTTTTCATCGGTAGAAACGAAAGTAGCAACACCGCTCTTTGATGCATGGCTCATTGCGCCACCGAGTTGTTCGAGCGTTACATCTTCACCGGTGACGGTTTTTACAACGTCTGGACCGGTAATGAACATGTGGCTTGTTTCGCGCACCATGAAGATGAAGTCGGTCATTGCTGGCGAATACACAGCACCACCAGCGCATGGGCCAAGGATGACAGAAATTTGTGGAACAACACCTGACGACAAAACGTTGCGATAGAAAATGCCGCCGTAGCTGGCAAGTGAAACAACGCCTTCTTGAATACGAGCACCTGCACCGTCGTTCAAACCAACAACTGGTGCGCCAACTTTCAAAGCGAGGTCCATGAGCTTGTGGATTTTTTCCGCGAACACTTCACCAAGTGCTCCACCGAAAACGGTGAAGTCTTGCGAGAAGACAAACACTTTGCGGCCTTCAACTGTTCCCCAACCGGTAATAACACCGTCGGTATACGGACGCTCTTCTAAACCTGCAGCATGTGCACGGTGACGAGCAAGAAGGTCGAGTTCTTGAAAGCTGCCTGGGTCGAGGAAGTAGTCGATGCGCTCACGAGCAAGCATCTTTCCTTTTTCGTGCTGGCGCTCAACAGAGCGAGGCGAGCCGGCGTTGTAGGCGGCCTCTTTGCGCTCGCGGAGGTCTTCAATTTTGGCGGTCATCGGGTTGTCACTCACGCGACAGACGCTAGTTGGCGTGGCGGTGGTTCGCCCACCCCGTTGGGTTAACCGGCTGGCGCGGGGGCAAGGGTTGTGGTGGTCGTTGTAACCGTTGTCACAGGGGCGACAGGGGCAACGGGGGCGCTGCTTGAGGTGGTGTCGCCGGGCAGGGTGGTTCCGGTTGCCACCGTGGTGGTGGTAGCGGGGTCGCCAATGGTGAGGGTGGCTGCCAAGGGGGCGAGGTCTCCGGTGGTGCTGGTGCCGTTGATCTCAATGGTCCAGTCACCCGGGGCCTTGAGCGGAAATTCACCGTTTGCCCCTAAAAGAGCAGCTCCACGACGGGTGAGAGGCACCCGAATGAGATAGCCGTCGTAACCGTCGGCCTTTGGGGTCATACGGATGGTGAACTCTTGAATGCGCTGAGGTTCAAAGAGCTCAATGAGCACCTGATTGGGCCCCACGGTGGCTGGGCTCACCGAGAATCGCACGTGGAAACGGTCGTTGCGGAGATCTTGGACGTAGGCGTACACCGGGCCGCCGCTGGCGGGCTTGATGTCGAAATACACGGGGGTGGTTGACATCATCCATGCCGTGAGGCCGAGCACCACGACGCCTGCGGTGGCCTGTGACCCAACAGCACGGCGGAGATGAGCCGCGGGGCGGATGTCGAGAGTGCCGGCTCGAGCCAGGCGTGCCCCGATGAAGAACCGCGTGGTGAACATGGCGTAGGTCATGAAACCTACAACGGCAATTTTGAGGAGCAAGATGCGGCCATGGGCATTCGATAACAAGGCAAAGCCGTCGTAACGGTAGGTGCTGATGACGCCGGTGAGCACCACAACTGCAATGGCGCGAGGTGCAAGCCGGCTGAATCCACGTACCGCTTGCACAAGATCGGAGTCACCTGAACCAATGAGAACAACGCGCACCAAAAGTACGAGTCCACCGAACCACACGGAAACAGCGAGCATGTGCAGACCGGCATTGATATAACCG
>JAURNB010000015.1 GCA_030830415.1 Acidimicrobiales bacterium
AAGTCAACGAGTTGGAATTTGCCGAGTGTCTTGTTGTACTGCGCCATTTCGCGCTCACCTTGCAACACGTGAATTTCCACCGATGGCTGCATGTCTTCTGCAGTGGTGAACACTTCAGTACGACGTGTAGGAATAGTGGTGTTTCGCTCGATGAGCTTTGTCATCACACCGCCCTTGGTTTCAATGCCGAGCGACAAAGGAGTGACGTCGAGGAGCAATACGTCTTTGACATCGCCCTTCAATACGCCGGCCTGTACTGCTGCACCAATGGCAACTACTTCATCGGGGTTCACCGATTTGTTTGGCTCTTTGCCAGTGAGTGACTGCACAAGATCTTGCACCGCTGGCATGCGAGTGGATCCACCCACCAAGATGACGTGGTTGATTTGTCCCTTTGACAAACCAGCATCTTTGATTGCTTGTTCAAAAGGAATGCGGCAACGCTCAATGAGGTCTGAGGTCATTTCTTGGAACTTGGAACGCGACAACGTTTCATCGAGGTGAAGCGGCCCTTCTGCAGTTGCAGTAATGAAGGGCAAGTTGATTTGTGTTTGCTGCACTTGTGACAGTTCAATTTTTGCTTTTTCTGCAGCTTCTTGCAGACGCTGTTTGGCCATGCGGTCTTGGGCAAGGTCTACACCGTGTGCGCTCTTGAATTGTGAAACGAGCCAATCGATAATGCGTTGGTCCCAGTCGTCACCACCCAGAACGGTGTCGCCGTGTGTGCTCTTTACTTCAAACACTCCATCACCAATTTCCAACACGCTGACGTCGAAGGTTCCGCCACCAAGGTCGAATACCAAAACGGTTTCGTCTTCGCCACCCTTGTCGAGGCCATATGCCAAAGCTGCTGCTGTTGGTTCGTTGATAATTCTCAACACTTCAAGACCTGCAATTTGCCCAGCTTCTTTTGTTGCGGTGCGTTGTGCATCGTCAAAGTACGCGGGAACGGTAATGACTGCTTGAGTAACGGTGTCGCCCAAGTACGCCTCGGCATCGCGCTTCAACTTCATGAGTGTGCGTGCACTGATTTCTTGTGGCGTGTACTGCTTGCCATCGATATCGGGGGTCTTCCAGTTCTCGCCCATGTGGCGCTTGACTGAACGGAAGGTGCGGTCGGGGTTAGTAATGGCCTGGCGCTTGGCAACTTCGCCCACCAGTACTTCGCCTGTTTTCGAAAATGCCACGACCGACGGTGTGGTGCGGGCGCCTTCAGAGTTGGGGATGACCACAGGGTCGCCGGCTTCCAAAACGGAAACAACGGAGTTTGTGGTGCCGAGGTCGATACCGACTGCTTTTGCCATGGTGGGGGGTTCCTTTTTCTTGAAAGAGTGATATGTCGGGCACAAAAGACTCTGTATCGGGGGGTTGATACAGGATCTTTAGTGACTTGTACTCAAGATTAGGGGAGTATTGGATTATCCACAACTCGTGCGGACAAAAAAGTACAAAAGTTGAGTGGAAGTGACTTAAGTACTTGCCATTTGGCGGGCGCTACTGCAATGGTCGTACCATTTCACTATGACCGGAACGCTCGTCCTTCTTCGCCATGGCCAAAGCACCTGGAATGAACTCAACTTGTTCACGGGCTGGCACGACGTCGAGCTCACCGCCCTGGGGAAAAGCGAGGCATCGGCAGCGGGAACCCTGATGAAAGCTGAAGGCGTGGTCTTCGACTTTGCACACACCAGTTTGCTCACCCGCGCCGTACGCACCTGCAATTTGGCGCTCGAAGCAATGGATCAAATGTGGTTGCCCTTGCAACGCCACTGGCGATTAAACGAACGTCATTACGGAGCACTTCAAGGTCTCGATAAGAAGGCAACAACGGAACTGCATGGCGCAGAACAAACCAATTTGTGGCGCCGCAGTTACGACATACCGCCACCACCGGTCGACACCACAAACCCCGAGCATCCGGTGAACGATGCGCGGTATCGCTTCATTGCACCGCAAGATCTTCCTGCCACTGAATGTTTGAAAGATGTTGTTACCCGCGTTCTTCCCTACTGGAATACGGAAATAGTGCCTCAATTACAGGCAAATATGAATGTTTTAGTAGTTGCGCATGGCAATAGCCTGCGGGCGCTCATCATGTATTTGGAAAGCATTAGTGAAGCAGCCATTGCGGAACTGAACGTGCCTACTGGCGTGCCGCGTAAGTACACCTTTACTTCTGACATGAAGGTAAGTGATGCCACGTATTTGGGTGACCCTGAAGCAATCGCCCAAGCGGCAGCTGCCGTGGCAAACCAATCCAAATAATTGGTTTAGGCTATGGGTATGGCCTCAAAGAAAACTCCGCTTCAATACCTCGCACAAGTTCCACTCTTTTCTGCATGCAGCTCGCGTGACCTTGGCAAAATTGCTAAAGCCGCCGACCGCATCAACATGGTCGCTGGTACCACCATCATCACCCAGGGCACTGCTGGCAAGCAGGCCTTCGTGTTGCTCAGTGGTTCTGCCACCGTCAAGCGCAACGGCAAAAAGATTGCCACCGTGCAAGCAGGTGCCATTGTTGGTGAGCTCTCGCTCCTCGACCGCGGCTCACGCACTGCAACTGTGGTGTGCGATACCGATTGTGAACTCCTCGTTGTTGATGCCCGCCACCTTTTTGCGGTTATTGACGAAGTTCCCGCTATGGCTCACAAGTTGTTGGCGGCTCTTGCCACCCGCATTCGTGATCTAGACCGTGCTCATTACGGCTGATAGCAACTAAGTTATATGGTGCTATGACTTCAGCACCACAGAACCCCAGCACCTCGTCAACACCGCGTCGCTTCAAGCCGCATCAACTCTCCATTGCCATTGGCTGTGGCGTCGGTGCTTTTGCGCTGGTCTCCGGAATCCTTCCGCAGTTCACCAAATGGCACGGCGACTCTGAAGTTTCGCGCACAGTGTTTGGTGGCATTCCTGGCCCCATCCAAGCTGCCTTCTATTCCATCATTCCGATGCTCATCGTGTGGGGGTCACTGCGCTTTGCCGACCGCATTCGCAACTGGGAACGCGGTACATCCGACCGTCGTCGCACTACACCAAAAAATGCGAAGCGCCGTCTAGCCGACTACCGCTCTGGTGTGTACATGCGCACCTTGTTGCGCGACTCAGCAGCTGGCCTCATGCACTCCATGATCTACTTCGGTTTCATGGTTCTGCTTGGTGTCACCACCGTGTTGGAAATTGATCACCAACTTCCTGAAAGTTTGAAATTCTTGCACGGTCGTACCTACCAGGCGTATGCACTCGTAGGCGACCTCGCTGGTGTGGTGTTTACCGTTGGTGTGCTGTGGGCCATTGTGCGCCGTTACGTGCAACGCCCATACCGCATTCGCATTAAAACAAGACCTGAGCACGCTGCAATTCTTGGTGTGTTGCTCGCCATTGGTATTACCGGCTTTGGTGCTGAAGCATTCCGCATTGCACAAAGTCAAGCAGCTGGTCTCAACATGGAATTTGAAAAGTGGAGCATCGTTGGCTACCCCGTTGCGCAATTGTTCAATAATGCAAGCGCCGGCAATTTAGAAACTTGGCACCAGGTGTGGTGGGTCGGCCACGTGTTGTCATTCATTGCATTCCTTGCCTTGTTGCCCATCACCATGTTGCGCCACATCTTCACTTCACCACTCAACATGTACTTGAAAGATCGCGACCGTCCAAAGGGCGCAATGAAAGCAATGCCGAACCTCACCGAAACTGGCTTGGAATCATTTGGCGCATCGCTCATCGAAGACTTCACTTGGAAACAACTGCTCGACACCGATGCATGCACCATGTGTGGTCGTTGTACCAGCGTGTGCCCAGCACACGCAACGGGTAAACCACTCGACCCACGTGAGATTGTTTTGAAGGTTGGCGAAGTAATGGCCGCTACTGCTGCACATGCAGAAGGCGGACGCGTGTCGCCACCACTCGGAACGGTCAAAGACATCACTATTGGTAGCAACTCGGTCTTTGAGCGCATTAGCGCTGAAGAAGTGTGGGCATGCACCTCATGCAAAGCATGCGATGAAATTTGCCCGGTCAATATTGAAATTCTCGACAAGATTCTCGACATGCGTCGTTACCTCTCACTCATGGAGAGCAACTTCCCCGCAGAACTAGGTAACGCTTACCGTGCCATGGAAAACCAAGGCAACCCATGGGGCATGAACCAAGGTGAGCGTGCCGATTGGGCCAAAGATCTCGATGTAGAAGTAGTTGATCCAGGCGCAGCATTCAATTCTGAGTATCTCTACTGGGTGGGTTGTGCAGGTTCATTCGACGACAAGAACAAAAAAGTAACGCAGTCAATGGCACAGCTCTTGAAGCGCGCCAACATCGACGTTGCCATTCTTGGTCCGAGCGAAATGTGCACCGGCGACTCTGCTCGCCGCAGTGGTAACGAATATCTCTTCCAAATGCTTGCGATGCCAAACGTAGAAATGTTGAATGGCATGGGCGTGAAGAAAATTATTACCCAGTGTCCGCACTGCTTCAACACGCTGAAAAATGAGTACCCGCAACTCGGTGGCAATTACGAAGTAGTGCACCACAGTGAATTGCTAGAAGAACTCATTGCCAATGGCACACTCGACATGAGCAATGCCACCCTCGACGACCGCATTACGTATCACGACTCGTGCTACCTCGGTCGTCACAACGATGTTTATATGGCTCCACGTAAAGTGGTGGGCAGCATCAAGGGTGTACAAGTAGTGGAGATGCCACGCAACGGCACCAAGGGAATGTGCTGTGGCGCCGGTGGTGCTCGCATGTGGATGGAAGAAAGCATCGGCACCAAGGTGAACGACGAACGTGCGCGCGAAGCAATTAGCACTGGTGCAAGTCGTGTCGCTACTGCTTGTCCGTTCTGCTACATCATGCTTGATGACGGTGTGAAAGCTGCTGGCGTTGAAGAAGGCTCAGTAAAAGTAGCCGACATTGCTATTCACGTACTCGACGCACTTGAAAACGGCGAACGTCAGTTGGCTGCGAGCGATGCACCACTCGCATCTCCTGTTGCCGGAAGCTAACTATTTCTCTCGACATCATCCGCGATACGGAAACCAATGTGTGATGCACTGAAGTATTCCGGTTGAGGTATTCTCGCGCTTGGCCGATACCGCGAGCAGTAGTTTTCAGCGCATAAATAAGATCCACCTTTCAGAACCATCAAGCGTCCCCCTTCTTGCAAAGGATCTTGCTTCTTTTGTGATCCACAACAAGCGTGCATACTGTGTCCTTCAAAAAATTCTGACGTAGTCCACTCCCATACATTTCCGATCATGTCGAAAAGGCCATGATGGTTCTTCGGATACATTCCTACAGCCGTGGTTGCTCCAATATTTTCCGGTTTAGGGCCTGATGGAAATTCCCCTAACCAATGATTTGCCATCATCTTCCCATTGGGATGGAGATCATTCCCCCATGCATAAGTATCACGAGTAAGACCGCGCGCCGCATACTCCCACTCAATTTCGTTTGGTAATCGACATCCCACCCATTCGCAAAACGCCAGTGCATCTCTCAATGCAATGTGGACAACTGGGTGATGAGGCTTATCTACAATCGTTGAAGAGGCACCTGAAGGTGAATGCCAACAAGCACCTTGCCTGAAATGCCACCAAGATAAATCCTGAGCTTCCACACCGAATGGTGGCGCTTCGAAGACCATCGAACCAGTTTCCTGTTCAGCCACAGTCTTATATTTTGTAGCTACAACGAATCTTCCAAATTCTAAATTAGTTACAGGAGTTGTAGAAATAGCAAAACCATTAATCAATCGCCTGTGTTCAGGCGCCTCCTCCGGGTAGCCAAAATTAGATCCCATATAGAACTCATCAGGGCCTAATTGCACAAATTCAGATGAAAGCTGATCAATGGTCACCTGTCAGTACTACTCCAATGCAAGACCAATTCGATATGCATTCTCAATTGCAACGGGCCCAGCATCCGGAGCAAACTCGCCAGGTATATATGTGACGTGATTGATCTTTCCGCTAAATGGAAATGTTCCGTATTTTTCATATAAACGCCATGACACTGGCGAACGACGGTCGCAACCAATATCTATACCTTCGTAAGGGAGAAAACTTGCCAATTCTAGGAAACCCTTATGAGTGGCATTCTCAATTCCATCTACAATCAGACTCACATGCCACTCTCTCTTGCCGACAGCAGCAACATTCACAATGAATTCTTGTGATGTAGGACCCAATTCTACTGCTGTAATCTTCAACATGCTGGAGCCTGTGTTTTCCTCAAAATGCAATTTGCCCTCTTCTATGTAGGCGACATATCCAGCTTCTTGACCCCCATGTGCAAACACAATTCCCGAATCACCCTTGCGGTAATCCCAATTCACCTTGATTTGATATGACTTACCAGCAATGAGTCGTGACGACCTGTAGCGCTCAAGTGTTGGCGTACCAGGAAGAATTCGCACAGTCTTTGCAAGCAATTGTTCATAGGGAGGACGAACAAGATGCTCAATACGCGTGCCGTCAGTCAATGGGTAGACCTTATTTTCGCGTGCTGCCGCTTCCCAACTCGCAACCATCTCCGCTACTTTTTCCGGCATTTCAGCTGAAAGGTCGTGTACCTGAGTTGGGTCTTCATCAACGTTATACAACTCCCAATGGTCATTTTTGAAGAGCGTACGTGGAGTGTGAAAGGTCACGGCCTCCCAGCCGTCTTTGAAGTATGCGCGATTGCCAATGCACTCCCAATACTGCTCTGTGTGTTCGGTTGCTGCCGTTGGGTTATCAAAGGTCTGCGTAAAACTCACACCATTCAATGGATCTGCTGCTAAACCTTCCCGATGAGTCAACTGGCGCACTTTGGTCATGTCAATAATCGTTGGAAGTAAGTCGGTAATGTGGGCGAACTGGCGACGATATACCTCGCCTTTGTCCTCAATTCTGTCGGGCCAAGACATTACAAAGGGAACTTGATGTCCCCCACGATGAGTGGTGATCTTGTACAGACGAAATGGTGTGTTGCATGCCATTGCCCATCCACGGGGATAATGAGGCCACGATGTGGGGCCACCAATTTCATCGAGGTTTTTAAAATCTTCCTCTTGGTGCTGTGACTTGGCACCAACAACCGACCCAGCGCCGCGCGAAAAATACAGCCGTGTTCCTGTTGCATTTCCTTCACGTGACGCACCGTTATCACTTGTAAAAATGAAAATTGTATTTTCGAGTTCACCCATCTCTTCAAGCGTTGACATCAAGTGCCCAACAGACTGGTCGATGGTGTCAACCATCGCCGCATAGACCTCCATGTAACGGGCGTACAATTTTTGCTCACGCACCTCAAGCGAGTCCCATGCAACCACGTCTTCGCCTGCTTCTGTGTTACGTGGGGGTAGTTCTGTTTCTGGAGCAATCAATCCGAGCTCTTTTTGACGTTCAAACCTCTCTGCTCGTAAGACGTCCCACCCTTTGTCGTAGTGGCCGCGGTACTTGGCGATGTCGCTCTTTTTGGCATGCAGCGGCGCATGTACAGCTCCATGGCCGAAGTACAAAAAGAACGGCTTTTCGGGGTTTGCGGTCTTCACTTCTTTAATCATTCGCACAGCACGATTAGTGAGATCATCGGTGAGGTAATAGTCGTCGGGATACTTGTCTATCGCGACAACACTGTTGCCCTCATACATTCGGTGCGGATGATGGAAATTCGTGAGTGCTTCCAGGAATCCGTAGTACTGCTCAAAACCTCGTTGAATCGGCCACGAATGCTTGCTGCCGCCTTCGGAAAGATCGGCGTCTTTGCAGAGGTGCCACTTACCAATGGCAAGAGTTGAGTATCCATTAGCCCGCAAAGTTTCCGCCATTGACGGCTGGTTAGTAGGTAATTCGGACGCATATCCGGGAAACCCAGGGTCAACGTTGGCGACCATTCCGATTCCGGCCGCATGCGAGTTACGGCCAGTCATCAATGCTGCACGTGTCGGCGAGCACAAAGGAGTTACGTGAAAGTTGGTGTAGCGCAAGCCTCGTGATGCAAGTTTGTCGATGTTTGGCGTGGGTATTTCCGAGCCATAGCAACCGAGGTCTGAATAGCCAAGGTCGTCTGCAATGACAATGACTACGTTTGGTGCACCCTTTGGTGCCGTAGGACGTTCGGGCCACCATGGTTTTGAGTGCGAAAACATTTCTGCGACAGTTCCCGGAAAACCCTCATATTTGACAAAATCATTGTCTGCTTCAGTTGACATCACATACTCCTTGTAAAATTTAATTGAATGAGAAAATCAGTAGTAGGCGTCGCCGCCATCAATTGACAATGTTCCGCCCGCAAAAGCGAGTCCCGTCGTACCGCATAAGAAAAGAACAAAATTTGCAATTTCATCAACAGTGACAGCACGTTTCAGTGCCGTATTAGCGGTAAACAATTCGACGACTTCTTCTACGCTGTTTAGTCCAAGAGCTTTGCCGCCACCTCGTTCCAGCATGTCGGTGTGCACGATGCCCGGGCAGATCGACATAATACCAATGCCATCTTTGCCAACTTCCCGAGCAGCTGCTTTGACAAGACCATTAATTGCGTGTTTGTTCGCCGTATATCCGGCCACGTTTGCCTTGCCATGTTTTCCCTCAATAGATGAGACTGCGATAATACGTCCGGCTTTATGTGGAAGCATGCTGCGCAATGCACGACGCATTCCCCAAAACGTATGGTTGAGATTCAAATTGAGTTCAAATTCCCACTCTTCATCTGTCATCACTGCAATAGGCGTCGATTTGTCCACTCCACCAGCATTAAGGACGGCGATGTTTACAGGTCCAAAACGTTCTTCGGTTTTGTCGAAAGACTTTTCGACTCCGTCTTTCGTTGACATATCAGCTTGGATCACTAAAAAACGTCCGGTGGGACCCCAACGTTCAACGAGATCATCTGCTTTTCTTGCATCGCGCCCAGTAATGGCGACGGATGCGCCAGCAGCAAGAAGTGACTCAGCAATTGCACGACCAATTCCGCGAGTGCCCCCGGTGATCACGGCGATTTGCCCATCAACTGTGTTACTCACGTAGTTTCTCCCCATATGTTAAAGACGTCTGACTATATAAATATACAATAGTCACTATTAACAATTAAAGTCAGGGCTCACTCTCCGAGCAGTGACACAAGGTGCTCAATTGCCCCCAGCATTTCTTTGCGAAGTTGATGGGCATCGGCATAGACCCCATGGCTTTCGAAGAAGAACCCCATGACAATCAGCTGCAAAGTGCGCGTCGCGTTATTAAGTGTTCCTAATTTTGTGAGTTCACCCGATGCTAAACCTCGCCTCGCGAATGCTTCGAAAAACTGCTCTTGATTACGCAGTCGATCGGTTTGAATATCTGCAAGCAACGGGTTGAAGACCGAGTCCGATGCTGCGCGGTACAAGAACTGTGAGCGATATGGATACTTTTCTCGAAGAGCAATTGATGCCGACGATGCCTGAAGAAGGCCTAAAACCAAAGGGCCGTCGCTATCAGATGCTTCTCGAAGCCCACCCCAGATGAGTTCTTTTGCTTCTTCGTACAAAGCTCGCCATAGAACTTCTTTGGTGGCGAAGTAGTGATAGACAGTGTTCGGCGCAATACCTGCGTGGGATGCGATGGTGGAAATCGGCGTGGCCTCAAAGCCGAACACAATAAAGAGTTTTCGAGCCTCGTCAAGGATCTTGGTACGCACATCTTCTTGGCCTTCGGCTACCGGTCTTCCACGCTTCTTTAAATTACTAACACTGACCCTTGAGCCCCGCTGCTCTGCCATTTCATCAGCCTCTTTTCCAATAGTCCCACGAATGCATTAATGAAGAGTGCCAAAAATGCAATTAATGCAGTAACTGCAAAAGATTCTGGCATATTCAAAGCGTTTGTGGCCGACATGTACCGTAGACCTAATCCATATTTTGCACCAAATAACTCGGCATAACTTGCACCCAAAAGGGCCCATACAGAGGCCAACCGAATTGCTCCAAATACCGATGTAAGCACTGATGGCAAGATTACTAACCTGAAACGGTCACGGTCGCGCCCGCCCATTGTTGTCATTACCATGTCAAGGTCGGGGTCAATCATTTCAGCTGCAGCTCGCGTGGGGATCATCACAATAAAAAACACGATGGTAACCGCAATGAGCACTTTGGAAGTTTCGGCAAGTCCGAACCACAAAATGAAAATCGGTGCAAGTGCAGTTCGCGGTACTGCATTAAAAAAAACGAAAATTGGCGATGTAATTTTCCATAGTTTTTTATAACGCGCTGTCAGTAAACCAACGCCTAACCCTAACAATGAGCCAATGAGCCACCCCAGAAAAGCCTCGCGAAGAGTTACTTTGAGATCACGCCATACTTCGCCATTGTCCCAGTTGTTTACGAACCAATTCCATGTTTGTCCAGGGGAGGCAATAAAGCTCTGGTTAATGATCGCTTTGTCATAGATCACCCACCACACGACACAAATGGCAACGATGACAGCAGTGCGCCCAATTTGGGATGTGATATCAAAACTTTTAATTGCTTTTTCTCGGCGGCTTGGTGGTTGATATTCAGCAATTAACTTCCGACCGGGCGACATTGGAATATCGGATTCGTTAAATAAGTTCGTCACGTAATTCCTTCCAAATTTTTGATTCATACTCTTTGAAAAGCTCGTCATCAAGCAAAAGATCCACTCGTCTTGGTCTTGGAATATCAATTATTTGATCAGACTTAATTCGTCCAGGCCGAGCGGTCATGACAATCACGCGGTCAGCAAGAAGAACAGCTTCAGCAATATCGTGGGTAACGAGAATGACCGTGGAGCCCGTGTCTTCCCATAAACGTAGAAACTCATTCTGCACAGAGATACGCGTTTGAGCATCAAGCGCGCTGAATGGCTCATCAAGCAGCCATAATTGTGGCTGGATAGCAAGTGTGCGCGCAATGGCAACTCTTTGGCGCATCCCTTGAGACAATTGAGATGGGTATTTGGTGGCAAAATCACCAAGTTTTACGAGTTCAAGCAATTGCAGAGCTTGCTTACGTCGTTCCTCTTTACCCATCCCACGCACCTCGAGGGGAAGTTCGACGTTTCTCCGAGCAGTTCGCCACGGATACAACGCTGACCGCGCCAACATGTATCCAATATCGAGCGAAGGTTTTAAGACTTCTTCTCCATTGCGTTTCACAGAGCCGAGAGTCGGTCGCAAGACGCCAGCAAGCATGTTGAGAATAGTTGTTTTTCCGCAACCCGACGGCCCAACTATTGCCAGGAACTGTCCCTGCGGTACATCAAGCGACACGTCGTCTAAAGCGAGAACAGGATGCCCGTTTTCTGTCCCGAATAACAAAGTCACGGAATCAACTGAAATTGCTTCTGACATTTTTAACCTAACTCACTACAAGGAATGTGGGGTTGGCCAACTTTCGCTGACCAACCCCACACATACCTACTTCAGGGGACTATTTATTTTTTTACTGTGATGAAAGTACGCGCATACCGTGATGCGGTTTGAATGTCCACCACGTCTTTTACCGACACCAAAACTGAACAGGAGCCGGCTTTGGTCATCGTGACTCCTGAAGTGGACACTTTGCAATTCTTGGCCGTTGTTGTCGTCAAAGTGATCTTTGACAAGCGCTTGGGTGCAAGACCAAGGAATTTAGCTAATGCAACTCCAGTAACTGTCTGACCAACTTTAAGCGCTTTGACTTCCCTGGTCGAGAGGTCAAATACTAGATCGGCTGACGAATATGTCTTTCCCTTAACAAGTGCACTTTGATTGGCCGCGTACCAAACTCCTGCTGCGTCAATTGCAGCTTTATTGATTGCGCCAACATTGGAATAGTAGTTGAGATTTCGCTTCCACGTAGCAATGGCATCGGCGTTAGACAAGCTCAAACGAGTCTGAGTCAACTCCACTAATGCTGGGAAATTCTTTGGGTTACGCATCCAAGTTATTGCCGTATCGAATGTTTTATCAACTTTTTTGGCAAGATCTCGTCCTTCCGCAGTTGCGAACAAATCTGACCGGGCACCAAGTAGGAGTCCGGGCACCTGCGTGACAGCAGGAACTCCCTTGTCGTTTTCACGAATGGAGAATGCTGCTTCTGCCGCACCTTTGTTCACCAATTGGGTAAGGAGAGGGTCATATGTGATTGCAGCATCAATATTCTTGGAAGTGAAACCAGCTTCGATCAAAGCTGCAGAAGGAGCGCCAACTACCGCTCCGGTCCAGGTGATTCCCGAACCTTGAACCAATTGCGTCCACACGAACTCAGAGGCACCACCTTTCGCGACGATACCGATATTGGAGCCTTTCAAGGCAGCCATCACCGTTGCGAAATCAGTTTTCCCTGCAGTTTTTTCGGCAAGAAAACCCTTACGAAGAACGATGTCAAAAAAAGGAGCACTATTAATTTGACGAACGGCCGTGTACGGACCAGTTGCTGCGCTCCATGGAATCCAGTTATTAGTATCTGCTGCCGTGAACTTCACTGTTCCAGCAACCAATGCTGCCTGAATAGTTGGTCCCGTCAGAAAGAGGTTTTCAGTAAATTTAATTCCATTATCTACGTCAAAACCTTTTGCAATTGCCACGAAAACTGGCATCGAGCCGAGCGCTGGGCTGGTGACCATCGGCACGGAAACAGGATCTGCTGCCTGCGCAACCGATGCGACGGGAAGAGCAAGCGCAGCTGAAATAACCGCCCCCATGATGCCCCGAATAACGAACGAATACTTTTTCAATGATCCCCCTTTAATATGGCGCTTTTCGCCAACGGTGTGACCATGGTAATAGGTAATAGATACCATTGTCAAATAAAGACAGCCTCAGGTATTTTTATAGTTCTCCCGTCGCTTCAAGCATTTGCAGAGCTCGCTTAGCAACGGTGTGCGCCAATTGAAGAGTTCTCGGCTCAGTGCAATCTGCCACTACGAACAAACTACACGCCACAATCAAGGGAAACCATGCACCGATTCCTAATTGGGACTCGACTTCAACAAAAAGATTCTGGTGCGAAATACCTGGGGTTACACGTGCCACCTCATCGCAGTACAGCATCAAAAGATCACTTTGCCATTTTTCTCGATCTTCGACCGTCAAACACTGAATCAAGAAATAGGAGAGATCCCATGTACGAGCACCTAAACATGCACCCTGCCAGTCGACCAATACCACTTCCGACCGATCTGGGGAGTACAACAAATTATCTGCGCGGACGTCACCATGTAAGAACACCTCTGGTAGTACCGCTGCACGCCTATGCGCATGAGCAAGTCCGTCAATGAGTTGTTCCGTGTCCCATTCGCCGGGTTCATCGAGAATGTTACGTAGATTTGGCCAACCCCGTTGAATAAACATCTTTTGATTGATGAGCCGCCGATTCTCTGTGAAAGGAAACATTGAATTCGCAGCAACACCAAGTTTGGCCACTGGAACATGCAGTCTTGCAAGTTCCATCATCATCATTTCTGCCTCGCGCCTTGAAATCCCCACGGTTTGGTCGACTTTGTCATCGAAGGAAATACTTTCCAGCAAGAGTAAGAACTCTGCTGTGCGATCGTCATACCATGCTCCAAAACACTGAGGTACTCGTGACTCAATCATGTGGGCAATTTCCCGGTAAAAAGAAATCTCTCTGAGAAATATTCCAGCTTTCAAAGCGGACGCACGAGACTCTTCCCTATCAGACGCAAATTTTGCGATAATTGATTGCGTACCACCTTTTGAACTGTCAAAAGTAAGTCGAAATACATCTCCGAGCATTCCTCGATCAGCGCCAATGCGTTTTGCCTCAAGATTACTGACGGACTGTCCGAGCGTTACCGAAAGCCACTGAGCGGTAATTTCGCTAATTGAGCGGGGGAAGTTATCCCCCGACTGTGCGCTTGCCGCAGTTCTTGACATGGAGTCAAACAATAGCCGAGTTCAACTATTAGCGGTCACTGTCTTTAAAGTTTTCGAAATAGCGACTCGGGGTTGGCCCGCGTTGCCCTTGGTACTTTGAACCAGATGCACCTTTGCCGTACGGCTTGTCGGCGGGCGTGGTCATCATCATGAAACTCACTTGGCCAATTTTCATGCCTGGGTACAACGTGATGGGCAAGTTTGCGACGTTCGACAGTTCAAGTGTGATGTGACCATCGAAGCCGGCATCAATAAAACCTGCAGTGGAGTGAATAAGAAGACCAAGACGGCCAAGGCTCGACTTTCCTTCCACGCGTGCCACCATGTCGTCGGGAACACCAACACGCTCGAGTGTGCTTCCCAATGCAAACTCGCCGGGGTGCAACATGAATGCATCGCCGTCGGCAATTTCCACCAACTCGGTAAGCGACGTCATATCTTTTTTAACATCAATCACACTTGCGGTGTGATTACGAAACACCCGAAATAGGTTGCTTACCTTGACATCGATGGAAGACGGCTGAAGACACGTCTCATCGAGTGGGTCAATAACAATGCGGCCAGCAGCGAGTTGCTCACGAATGGAGCGGTCAGACAAGATCACGCCTCCACCATAGTCAAGAATCTTCGTCGCACTCAAAGAGGTGGCTGGTAATCTGAGACCGTTATCTGCGGGTGTAGTTCAGAGGCAGAACATCAGCTTCCCAAGCTGAGAACGCGGGTTCGATTCCCGTCACCCGCTCTCTTTTGAGCGAGAAATAGGGGTGCTCTCTTGAGGCAGTTACGCAAAACTTTCATCTGCATTGTTGTGACTTCTGCTTGTGCCACTGGCATCCAGTTTGCTCCCAAGTCGTCGCCGCTTCTCCGCACCCCAGCTGTATCGGCTTCGGCGGCACCACTTGTCATCAATACATCCGATCGTGCAGCGGTTCTTTCCGCATTTTCAACGGAATTCACTAGGGCCGAGCCACCAATGCAGTGGACAGGCGACGTAGCAAGTTGCCAACCAGGCACTACTTCTGAGAAATACCAACAAAGTATCTTGCAACGAGCGAACTGGTACCGCGCGATGGCCGGTGTTGCCAACGTTCCCTATTTGAGCGAACTCAATGCACAACAACAGGCATCAACTTTGATTCAAGTCGCGACGGGTTCACTGAGTCATTACCCGCCCACTTCATCTCCGTGCTGGACACAAAGTGGATACGACGGCGCAAGGAGCAGCAACCTCGCCCTAGTTGTTCATGGCGTTAATGCCATAGGCGCATACGTTGAGGATCCCGGGAGCAAAAACACCATTGTGGGCCATCGATGGTGGTTGCTGCATCCGATGCTGAAAACTGTGACGTCCGGCGACATACCTGAAAGTGCTGGAAAATTGGGCGGGAACAGCCTCAACGCGACGAGCACTTACTCGTCTCCGCCCTCCGCACCACGTGATGGATTCGTGGCATGGCCTCCTCCGGGTTACGTGCCTGACGATGTTATTTACCCGCGTTGGAGTGTGATGGCTTACGGATACGGAGCCGTGGCGACACCGGATTTTTCAAATGCAACTGTCACTGTGAGCGGGCCAAATGGCCCACTCAGTGTTTCGTACGATCACAAGGGTTCCGGTCGCATTGTGTTTACGCCATCTGGTTTTGAATCAGCCCCATTGCAAGTCACAACCGATACCACATATTCCGTCAATGTTTCAGGGGTAACAGGCGGCAGTGCCAATGCGTATTCGTACCAAGTAATTGTTACCCCTTTTAACCAAGCACCCGTGCCAAACAAGAAGGCCTACATGGCTGACTCTGCCACTTCTTGTGCTTTAGCTGGACAAGACATTCTGTACTTGTTTTATACAGATATCGAGGGCGACAAGGCGACAACTTCATTAGTTGAAGGCGAAGGCGACACAGACAACGCCTTGTTCACCGTCGGAAAGTCTTTGAGTGATCGCGTTATTCTTGTCGCCGCAAGCGACCTCGACCCCACTCGCCTCTCATATTCAGTGCGCTACCGACTAACGGATTCCGGCGGAGCGAGCGCCGACAAGACCACGTCGTTCTCCTTTACTGACGCTTCACTGGCGACAACAATCTGCCCCGTGAGTTCAGCAGCAGCCACAAACTTAAATAACACCTCAATGAGTGTTACATGGGCAAAACCGACAACTGGCCCGACGCCGACGGCATATCAGGTAACCAGCTATAACCCATGGGCATCCTGCAAAGCAACGGCGCCACAAACTCAATGCACCCTTTCGAATCTTAAAAAAGGAACTCGTTATTCCTTTAGCATCATTGGAACTATTGGATCCAAGCAATCACCAGTGCGCACACTCATTGCAACTACTTCATCAGACAACTCCGTTGCCACAACCATTACTCCTAAGAACAATGACGCTGCTACCAGAATTATTCGTGGAGTCATTAAACGCAATACAACCATGAAGCTTTCGAAATGGACCGTGCTTCCAATAGGTAAACGCACATTTGCATTAACTGGACTTTGCTCAATTTCAACAAAGGCGCTAACAGTGAAGGCTCCCCGAACTAAGGGCTCATGCAAAGTGACTATTACAGGTCAGAAAGCTACTTCCAAAAAGGTTGTCGTACTAAAACTCACGGTCAAATGACCTTCAAGTTTTAACCCGTCACCCGCTCTCTTAAATCAACTGGGCTAGTTCATACGCCTGGCGCGTGGCAAAAGTCCATCGGCGCGGAGCATAAGCGTCGCCCAAAATATGAAGGTCGGCGTGCTTACCTTTCAACGCGTTATACAACGCATTTTCAGAGTGGCTTCCTGTCGCCAACACCACGGTATCAATACCTTCAAGCACCTCTTCGCGACCACTGTATGAATGTGCAACACGCACCCACCCGACACCAATTTCCACCGCGCGGGTAGTCATGCGCACATTCACGCCCGCGAGGTCAACAAGGGCCATCATCGAGCCAATGGAATATGCGCCAACAAGTGGTGACGGAGTCACCGCCGGGAAAACAACCGTCACGTGATGACCGTGTCCGGCAATGTGTTCAGCAACAGTGAGGGGTGATGGGCGATCATCTTCGGCAATAACAAGCACGTGCTTGCCTGGTTTCTGATTGCCCTCAATGACATCGGCAACAGTGAGTACATGGGGCAAGGTGTCGCCAGGAATTCCGGGCCGGCGCACTTTTGCTCCCGTTGCAATAGCCACGGTGTCGGCACCAAAGGCAAGCACCGCATCAACATCGGCCGACTTGTTCATTTCAATTTTTACGCCTGCCTCAGCGAGACGCCACTCTTGAAAAGTGATCCATTTGCCGTAGTTCGCATTCATCCGCACTTTCGACGACAGTGCTACTTGTCCGCCGAGCACGCCAGCTTTCTCCCACAACGTCACATCGTGGCCACGTTCGGCAGCTAAACCTGCAAGCTCCATTCCTGCCGGCCCTGCACCAATCACAAGAACTTTTTTGCGCTTCTTTGTGATCTGCATTCCGCCTTCAGATTCGCGACCAGCAATGGGGTTACTCGCGCAACCAAAACCCAAACCTTCAACAGTGGAACGGTGAATGCAATCGTTGAGCCCAACGCATGGACGAATGGATTGCACGCGTTGCAATTTCACTTTGTTCACCAAGTTCGGGTCAGCAATATTTGCGCGCACCATGCCCACTATGTCGGCTTGCCCAGCCGCAATAATTTCTACCGCACGCTGTGGTGAAGTGACACGACCAACATAAACAACTGGCAAGTGCGTTGCGGTTTTTGCGTCGCCACACATTGCGGCCCAATGACCTTCGGGGAATGTACCGAGTTGAATGTATGAAGGAACACCCCAGTTGTTACCAACATCAAGACTGAAGTAATCGACTGTTCCGTCTTCAGTAAATTTGCGCATGAGGTACTTGCAATACTCCACGTCGTAGCCACCATCAATCAGTTCATCCATACACAACCGCAAGCCAACGGTGATAGGGCGCTTTACATTGTCGCGAATAGCATTCACGATGTCGCGCAAAAATGCACGACGTCCCTCGTCGCTGCCACCATATTCATCGGTGCGCTTGTTTGTTTTTGGTGACAAGAAAAACTGAATGATGTCGTCGTGGTTTGCGTGCAGTTCAATGGCATCGCAACCTGCTTCGGCGGCAATGGCGGCCGACTCGCCGTATTCTTTAATAAGCCACTTAATTTCATCAATGTCCATTGCGTGTGGAATGCGAAAGTCGGCATAGCCACTGGGTTCTTGCGATGGTGAAATAGGTTTTCCACCTTGCAACACCATCTGCACCGTTCCGTATCCACCAGCATCATGAATGGCATCTTGCATTGCCTTCATGCGTTCCGGGAAAAGGCGATGACGAAAAAGGCCAGGCCCATGTGCGCCAATACCCGATGGCTCAAAACCCGGAATGAGCGGGTTGGCAACAAATACGGGCCCACCGCCTACCCATTCATTTCCACCAGTAATACGTGCGGTGTAGTACTGCACAAACTTCTGAAAATTTTCAATGGGCCCAAGAAAAGCACTTGAGCCCGCAGAGTGCGGTGGCACCATGAGGCGGTGCGTGAGTTTCATCGTGCCCACAGTGATGGGTTGGAAAAGTACCTCGAACTGCGACATGGCCACCCCTTCATGAAAACGCGATGAGTTTTCTCGGCGCGGTATGTCCCGATTTACGGGACATACCGCGCCGAGAACACTTTTTACTTGGTTAGTAGGGCATGGTGCCGCCATCGACCGGGAACGATGTTCCGGTGATGCCAGCAGCAACGTCGCGTGCCAAGAGCACTGCAACTTCTGCAACTTCTTCAACTTTATTCGGGCGCTTAATTGCTGACTCTGCACAGAACATCGCAATGAGTTCGTCGTAGCCAGCAACACCCATGGCAACAGCACTTGCTGGACCGGTATCGCGAACGATGTCGGTTTCGATGATGCCAGGAAGAATTGCGTTCACTGTGATGTTGAGCGTGCCCACTTCGCGAGCAGCAGACTTCATGAGACCAAGAACAGCATGCTTTGTTGCTGCGTAACCCGGAATACCAGGCTTGCCCAACTTGCCTTCAACTGAAGAGGTAACGATGATGCGGCCAGCTTCACGAGGAATCATGTGCTGAAGTGATTTGCGCATGCCCCAAAAGACGCTGTGCAAGTTCCAGGTGACTTCCATCATCCACTCTTCGTCGGTCATCATTGCAACAGGTGCAGTGTTTTCTACGCCACCTGAGTTGAGCACCATGATGTCGAGTTTGCCGAATTTTTCAACAGTGAAATCGACAATGCCTTCGCAGTCTTTTTGGTTGCGTGCGTCGCCTGCGAAATACGCAAGGTTGGGTCCGCCACCCATTTCTTTCATCGCTGCTGCACCTTTTTCAGCAGAGCGTCCGTTGATTACTACCTTTGCGCCTTCGCGCAAGTACGCCTCGGCAATGGCACGGCCAATGCTGCGTGTACTGCCTGTGATTGCTGCAACTTTTCCGTCAAGCTTTCCCATGATGTCTGGTCCCCTTCGTTCGATTCGTTCGTGTGATGTAATTCGTGGTCTTAGTACGCTGCGGTTCCGCCGTCGACGGAAATCATTGAGCCGGTAATGCCGGCGCCCGCTTCAGAAGCAAGAAGCGACGCAACAGCGGCAACTTCTTCGCAGGTATTCAGACGCTTGATTGCTGCTTCAGAAGCAAACCAATCGAGCAGACCTTGATAGGTGAGACCCATTGACGCTGCAGCGGCAGGGCCTTCATCGCGCATGATGTCGGTTTCAATTGCACCTGGGCAGATGCAGTTGATGGTGACGCCCGTGGTACCAATTTCTTGGGCACACGACTTGGTGAAACCATTGATGGCGTGTTTGGCGGTGACATAAATGGATACGCCAGGCTTGCCGTGCTTGCCTTCAAGTGACGAAACATTGATAATGCGTCCCCAACCACGTGGCACCATGTCGCGCAACGCCATTTGGGTGCACCAAAAAGTTGACCAGAAGTTCCATTTCAGAGAATCTTCCATTGCCCAGTCTTCAAGGTCAATGACGGGAGCGTGTCCGGTTGCTCCGCCGGCATTGTTGACCATGATGTCGATTTTTCCGTATTTTGCAATGGCAGCATCGATAATGGCTTGGCAACCCTCACGGCTCTTGATGTCGCCTTGGACGAAATGAACGCGGTCGCCGCCATTCATTTCTTTAACTGCCTGAGCACCTTTTTCGGCGCTACGGCCATTGATGACCACGCTTGCCCCGTCGGCAAGGAACCCCTCGGCAATGGCTCGGCCAATACCGCGGGTACCTCCTGTGATGACAGCAACTCTTCCCTGAAGTTCCATAGTTATCCACCCGTTCCTCTCGCCACTGTGGCGACTGTCTGCGTAGAGTAGTCGGGAAATAGTCCGGGGTAAAACGCCGGGTGCTCAGATCTTCGAAATTCCAAAAAATAGACCATCACCAACGAGAAAAAAGGACGGGAAAGCGTGTCGAAAGCAGGCTTGGCAGCGTTAGAAATCGCAGTACAGGAAGTAAAGACGGTCATCTCCAGCCTCACCGAGGAGGAGTGGTCACGCCCCAGTGGCTGCAAAGGCTGGTCGGTACGCGACCTCGTGGCTCACATGAGCTCAAACTACAAAGAAACCGTTGACCCTTCGCCAGCACCTGCAGAGCCCATCAACTTGCCAGCCGAGCGGATGATGGACATGTTGGTCGATATGCGTGATGGCTGGACCAACCAGCAGATTCTCGATGAATACCTGGCCTTTGCCGACCAGGCCGTTG
>JAURNB010000109.1 GCA_030830415.1 Acidimicrobiales bacterium
AATACCACTCAGCTGCCGAGTTCGATGCCGATCACGGTGTCTCCTCTGAAATGACCGAAATTCGCAATCCCCAGGGGGAAGTGTGCGAAGTGGCGTTGCATACGGGGTGCTACACCCCGCGCGAACTGCGTTTACTCTGTAGAGGGGTTGGTCTCGACGAAATAAGGATTTTCAGTGCCGAGCCAGGGGCCTATGGAAGTGATCCTCCCAACACTGAAACAGCGGAGTTTCTTGTTTTTGCTTCTCGGTGATAGGTTTTCAGGGTCCTATCCATCGATTCCCGTCCCTTTTGAAAGCGAATTCCCCGTTGTCCGACACCACTATCTCTTCTGCTCCCTTTGGCACCTACGACGCAGAAGGTAACTACACCCCACGCCAAATCACTTCACACGACACATCGTTCGCCGATGCCATTGCTGGCACCATGGTGGAACTCAAAGATGGTCAACTTGTTTCAGGAACGGTCGTCAAAATTGACCGCGATGAAGTGCTCTTGGAAATTGGGTACAAAACCGAAGGCGTTATTCCTTCACGTGAACTTTCTATCCGCAACGATGTCGACCCAAGTGAAATCGTTTCACTCGGTGAGCGCATTGAAGCACTTGTCTTAACTCTTGAAGACAAAGAGGGTCGCCTCTTGTTGTCAAAGAAGCGTGCTCAGTACGAGCGCGCCTGGGGCGACATTGAAAAAGTTAAAGAAGTCGACGGGATGGTCGAGGGTCTTGTTATCGAAGTTGTCAAGGGCGGCCTCATCGTCGACATTGGTCTTCGTGGCTTCTTGCCAGCATCACTTGTTGAACTCCGTCGTGTTCGCGACCTTCAGCCGTACATCGGCAAGGTCTTGCAGGCGAAAATCATTGAACTCGACCGCAACCGCAACAATGTTGTGTTGTCACGTCGTGGATTCCTCGAAGAGACACAAAAAGAGCAGCGCGACGATTTCCTCGTGCATCTCAAGCCAGGCGAAATCCGTACCGGAATCGTGTCGAGCGTTGTTGCCTTCGGTGCCTTCGTCGACTTGGGCGGCATGGACGGACTCATCCACGTTTCAGAGCTTTCTTGGAAGCACGTCGATCACCCAGGTTCAGTTGTTGCCATTGGCGACGAAGTAACCGTTCAGGTTCTCGATGTCGACATGAGCCGCGAGCGCATCAGCCTCTCGTTGAAGGCCACACAGCAAGATCCATGGCAGGAATTCGCAAGCTCGCACGAAGTTGGCCAGCTTGTTTATGGTCGCGTCACGAAGCTCGTTCCATTCGGTGGATTCGTGCAGGTGGGCGACGGCATCGAAGGTCTTGTGCACATCTCAGAAATGTCGGCTCACCATGTCGACTCTCCAGAGCAAGTGGTCACACCAGGTGAAGAACTCTGGGTCAAGATCATCGACCTCGATCTTGCTCGTCGACGCATCAGCATTTCTATTAAGCAAGCCGCCGAAGGCGGAGAACTTGCCGAGGAATACCGCAGTCACTTCGAAGTTGACGAACAAGGCAACTGGGTGGGCGGCGACGACGCAGAGCGTGAAGCTGCTTGGGCCGATTACTATAAAGAATACGGCGAAGGCGAAGTGCCAACTGAGGCACCAGCAGCTGAAGTTGCCGTTGAAGAAACTCCAGCTGCACCCGCAGAATAGTTTTTCAACAACATGATACTTGTGGGTCTTACCGGGGGAATTGGCTCCGGTAAGTCCACGGTGTCGCAATTGTTATCTGAGCGTGGCGCCATCATTGTCGATGCCGACGCCGTTGCGCGAGAGCTGCAACAACCCGGTACCGAAGTGCTGCGTCTGATGGCGGAAGCTTTCGGGCAGGAAATATGTAACGCTGACGGTTCATTAAATCGTCAAGCAGTGGCCGACAAGGTTTTTGGAAATGCTGAAGCGTTGAAAACTCTCAATGGAATTGTGCACCCAGCTATTGGCAAAGAGATGAACAGGCGCATTGAAGAACAGCGCAGCACCAACAATGTCGTTGTGCTCGATATTCCACTGCTCGTCGAGAACCCTCGTGAAGGTTTGTGTGGGGTCATTGTTGTCGACGTGCCTGTTGATATTGCCGTCGATCGATTGGTGAGTGCCCGAGGTATGGCAAAAGAAGATGCTGAGGCGCGCGTATCGCGTCAAGCGTCGCGGGAAGACCGTAGGGCAATTGCCGACAAGGTAATTGATAACTCCAGAGATCTTGAGTTCCTTCGTCAGCAAGTTGATGAGGTGTGGGCCTGGATGCAAACGCTTCCCGCAGCTGCACCTGACGCGGGTAAACAAGTGCGCCCTGAAGTGAAGAAATGACAGAGGCTCGGCACTCCTTTCAGGTGGTGTCTGACTATTCGCCAGCCGGCGATCAGCCGCGTGCCATTGCAGAGCTGTCGGCAGGTATCGAACGAGGAGACAAGTTTCAAACCCTTTTAGGCATCACGGGTTCGGGTAAGTCGGCAACAATTGCGTGGACCATTGAGAAGGTTCAGCGCCCCACACTCATTCTTGCTCCCAACAAGAGTTTGGCTGCGCAGCTAACGCAAGAGATGCGCGAGTTCTTTCCGCATAACCGTGTTGAGTACTTCGTAAGTTATTACGACTACTACCAGCCCGAGGCGTATATCGCATCAAGCGACACCTTCATTGAAAAAGACTCGTCGGTGAACGATGAAATAGACAGGTTGCGACACTCGGCTACCGCTGCACTTTTGACGCGGCGCGACACCATCGTGGTGGCGAGTGTGAGTTGTATTTACGGAATGGGCGACCCTGAGGAATATCGCGGTCAGTTGCTGGAACTGCACACAGGTGTCGACTACGACCAGCGCAGCATTTTGAAGCGCCTCGTTGAACTGCAATACGACAGAAACGACATTGCACTTGGGCGAGGCAACTTTCGCGTGCGCGGCGACACCATTGAAATTCATGCCGCATACGACGAAAACGTATTGCGCGTGGAGATGTTTGGCGACACTGTCGACCGCATCACCACAATCGACCCGGTCACGGGCGAAAACTTGAGTGAATTAACAGAAGTTGTTGTGTTCCCTGCAACACACTACGTAGCCGGCGATGAACGAATGCGTCGTGCGGTCATTGGTATTGAGAAAGAACTCCAAGAACGACTAGCGGTATTTGAGTCACAAGGGAAACTGCTGGAAGCACAACGTTTGCGGATGCGTACTCAATACGACCTCGAGATGATTCAAGAAATGGGTTACTG
This sequence comes from Acidimicrobiales bacterium, assembly GCA_030830415.1. Classification (GTDB taxonomy): domain Bacteria; phylum Actinomycetota; class Acidimicrobiia; order Acidimicrobiales; family Ilumatobacteraceae; genus F1-20-MAGs119. Next base: position 3,198 of record JAURNB010000109.1, read on the forward strand.
CAACGGTATTGAGAACTACTCAATGCACATTGACGGCCGCGAGCCTGGGGAGCCACCATTTACTCTGCTCGACTATTTTCCCAAAGATTATTTGCTGGTCATTGATGAAAGCCACGTGGCAATTCCACAGTTGCATGGGCAATTTGCTGGCGACCTGAGTCGTAAGTCGAATCTGGTGGAACACGGCTTTCGTCTGCCGTCGGCCATCAATAACCGCCCATTGCGATTCGAAGAAGTGATGGAGCGCCTGCATCAAGGTATTTTCATGTCGGCAACTCCTGGCAAGTTCGAACTGGCCGAGTCGCAGAGCATTGTCGAGCAAATTGTGCGACCAACTGGACTGGTTGACCCTGAGGTCATTGTAAAGCCAACGAAGGGTCAAATTGATGACCTTGTCGAGATGGTGAATGACCGTATCGAACGTGGCGACAGAATTTTGGTCACGACTCTTACTAAGAAGATGGCAGAAGACTTAAGTGAATATTTGCTCGAGCAGGGTTTGCGTGTTCGGTACTTGCATTCCAATATCGACACCATTCAGCGCATTGAAATACTTCGTGCGTTACGCCTTGGTGAATTCGATGTGCTTGTGGGAATTAACTTGTTGCGAGAGGGTCTCGACCTTCCTGAGGTGTCGCTTGTTTGTATTCTCGATGCCGACAAAGAAGGATTCTTGCGTAGCGAAACATCGCTCATTCAAATGATCGGTCGTGCTGCACGAAATGTCGACGGCCAAGTAGTGATGTATGCCGACAAGATGACCAAGGCAATGACTGCCGCTATTGGTGAAACCCAGCGGCGCCGTGAGCGACAAATTGCCTACAACCTCGCCAACGGCATTAACCCGCAGACCATTCGTAAGGCTGTGGGCGACATCTTGCATTTACTCAGGCCCGATTCGGGTGCACCCGTTCCAGGGAAGGGACAGCGTAAAGATCGTGAGCGCGACAAGGTCAAACGCGAGTTGCGGTCGCTGCCCGAGCAAGAGATGCTGCGTCTCATTCAAACTCTTGAAGAAGAGATGCACGAGGCCGCTGGAGACCTGCGCTTTGAGTATGCAGCCCGCTTGCGCGATGAGGTGAATGAATTGAAGCGGGAATTGCGCGACGCGGGTTAGCACATTGCGCCATATGTAAGTAATCTCGCATGAATGGCTGACAAAATCATCGTGCGAGGTGCTCGCGAGCACAACTTGAAAAATGTCAGCGTTGAACTACCGCGCGACAAGCTCATTGTGTTCACCGGGTTGTCTGGTTCGGGTAAATCAAGCCTTGCCTTCGACACCATCTATGCAGAAGGTCAGCGCCGGTATGTAGAGAGCCTCAGTGCCTATGCACGCCAATTCCTTGGTCAGATGGATAAGCCAGATGTCGACCACATTGAAGGTTTGTCTCCCGCTATCTCCATTGACCAAAAGTCCGCTTCGCGTAACCCGCGCTCAACAGTGGGAACCATTACCGAGGTGTATGACTACCTGCGCTTGCTGTATGCGCGCATTGGTGTGCAGCATTGCCCCAAAGACGGAACCGCTCTGAAAAGGCAGACGCCGCAACAAATTGTTGATCGTGTTCTGCAAATGCCCGATGGAACTCGTTTCCAGGTGCTTGCGCCAGTGGTTCGTGGACGCAAAGGCGAATACGACACCTTGCTCGGTGAACTTGCTGGCCAGGGGTACGTGCGTGCCAGGGTAGACGGTGAACTTGTCGATATCTCAGAGTTCCTGAAACAAGAGAAGCGGCTAGCGCGCTACGAGCAGCACTCTATTGAAGTCGTTATCGACCGATTGGTAAAGAAAGACAATATTGCGCGTCGCCTCACCGACAGCTTGGAAACTGCACTGCGTCTTGCAGAAGGCGTGGCTGAAATTGAATTGATGGGCGTGAAAGGTGACGAAAGCGAAATACTCACCTTTAGTCAGCATCTTGCGTGCCCAAAGTGTGGCGACAGTTTCGACGAACCTGCTCCGCGAAACTTCTCGTTTAACTCGCCATATGGCGCATGTGAGAACTGCGACGGCTTGGGTACCAAGTTTGAAGTAGATGCCGACTTGGTGATCCCTAATACCGATTTGGCCATTACCGAGAGCGCAATTGCGCCTTGGCGCTCAGCGCACACCCAGTACTTCAACCGCATGCTTGAGTCGGTGGCAGAGAAGTACAAGATTCCGCTCACCAAACCCTTTGCCAAGCTTACTGACAAGCAAAAGAACATCGTGTTGAACGGCGTTGAAGAAGGCCTGGTCGTCAAATACAAGAACCGCTACGGGCGCGTGCGCACTTTCAATACTCATTACGAGGGTGTCATCCCTTGGATCAAGCGTCGTCATGAAGCCGCGGAAAGCGACTGGTCGCGCGAACAATACGAAACCTACATGCGCGAAGTGCCTTGCACGGCTTGCAAAGGAGCGCGTCTCAAACCCGCTTCTTTGGCAATCACCATTAACGACAAGAGCATTTCGGAAGTGTGCGAAATGCCCATCGCCGACTCTGCAGATTTCCTCGAAAAACTGGTGCTGAGCGATCGAGACAAAATGATTGCCGAACGCGTGACGAAGGAAATCAACGCACGTCTCGGTTTCCTCCTCGATGTGGGCTTGAACTACCTCACACTCATGCGTAATGCAGGAACACTCGCAGGCGGCGAAGCACAACGTATTCGTTTGGCCAGCCAAATTGGGTCGGGCTTAGTGGGAACGCTGTATGTGCTCGATGAGCCATCAATCGGTCTGCATCAACGCGATAATAAACGTCTCATTGAAACGCTCGTGAGGTTGCGAGACCTAGGAAACACGGTGCTGGTTGTGGAACACGATGAAGACACCATTCGCGAGAGCGACTGGATCGTCGATATTGGTCCTGGTGCTGGTGAACACGGCGGTGAAGTGGTGTATAGCGGTCAGGTATCGGGCATTGGTAAAGTTGCTGAGTCGATCACCGGGCAGTATCTGTCGGGGAAGAGGTCCATCCCAGTTCCTGAAGTACGACGCCAGCCCAACAAAGAACACATCGTGGTGCGTGGTGCCCGCGAGCACAACTTGCAAAACATCGATGTGGAATTCCCTTTGGGATGCTTAGTTGCGGTCACGGGTGTTTCGGGAAGCGGTAAGAGCACTTTGGTGCGCGACATTTTGTTGCCTGCACTCATGCAGAAAATCTACAAATCGAAAGATGCACCTGGTCGACACAAGTCTGTTGACGGTATTGAACATCTAGACAAAGTGATTGACATGGATCAGTCGCCCATTGGTCGCACGCCACGCAGTAACGCAGCTACCTACACAGGCGTGTTCGACAACATCCGTAAGTTGTTCGCTGCAACCCCTGAATCAAAAGTTCGCGGATATCAACCAGGTAGATTTAGCTTCAACGTCGCTGGTGGGCGCTGTGAAGCGTGTTCGGGCGACGGAACCATCAAAATTGAAATGCACTTCCTCCCCGATGTGTATGTTCCTTGCGAAGTATGCAAAGGCGCGAGGTACAACCGTGACACGTTGGAAATTCAGTTCAAAGGCAAGAGCATTGCCGACGTATTGAACATGCCCATCTCGGAAGCCGTTGACTTCTTCGACAATCAACCTGTCATTAGCCGCCATATGAAGACCTTGGTCGATGTGGGGCTCGGATACGTGCGTCTCGGTCAGTCTGCCCCAACCCTGTCGGGCGGCGAGGCGCAACGAGTGAAGTTGGCAAGTGAGTTAGCAAAGCGCAGCACCGGGCACACCATCTACTTGCTCGATGAGCCAACAACCGGGTTGCATTTTGAAGACGTACGTCGATTGCTTACCGTGTTGTCGCGCCTCGTTGACCAAGGAAACACTGTGTTGGTGATTGAGCACAACCTTGACGTCATCAAAACTGCCGACTGGCTCATCGACCTTGGGCCTGAAGGCGGCTCGGGAGGTGGTCTGGTGATTGCGGAAGGAACGCCTGAAGACGTCGCTCATACGCCTGGTAGTTACACGGGTCATTTCTTGCGGCCACTGCTCGGCCTCGAGGGGAATGCGCCAAAAGCAACAAAGCCTGTAGCGACGAAAAAGAAGGCTGTGAAAGCTGCTGAGCCAAAACCGAAAGTTGCTCGAAAGAAGTAATGCGTGGTTACTAAACCACCCACCGGCACCATTCCGGAAACGCCGGGTTCGTAC
>JAURNB010000110.1 GCA_030830415.1 Acidimicrobiales bacterium
CACTGGACTTTTAGCAATGATGGTGCTCGGGTCGCTTGGTTGCGACCACGAATACATCATTGCCGACTATGAACAAAGTGATGCTGCAATGGATCGGTTAGTCACTTGGGCTCAGAGTCATTCAAAAGAACTTGCCGATCGCATTGGCGTGACGCCGGCGTCATTTCTTCGTGCCGATGGTCGAGCAATGCGCATCATCATTGATGGCCTTGTTGCTGAACATGGCTCACTACGTAACTACACCAAATCAATTGGGGTGAGTGAAGAAACCCTCGTGGAATTAGAGAAAAAACTCGTCCAATAGAGGTTTCTCGGCGCGGTATGTCCCGAAAAACGGGACATACCGCGCCGAGAACACTTCGGGTTTAGCTCTCGGTAATGGTGACCGAGTTGATGATGACGTTGCGGCTCGGTACGCCACCCAAGGCGCCGCTACCACTGCTTAAAGCGAGAATGTTTTTGACAACATCAAGCCCAGAAGTGACCTTTGCAAAATTGACGTAGGTGCCTTGGCCGTCGAGTGCTGACGCCTTCGGACCAGCAACGAAGAACCATTGTCCGCCTGCGCTGTTTGGTTCGCCAGTGCGAGCCATTGCAAGATCGCCTTCAACGTACTTGTAGCCAGTGCCCTCGTCGGCAATGGTGTACCCAGGGTCATCGGTGTTGGTGAGACCGCCACCTTGGATGATGTCAATGGAAGTATCGGTGCGGAAAATCACGGTGCCGTCGTAGTACTTGTAGCGCGACAGGGTGACGAAGTTGTTCACCGTTTGTGGAGTCTTTGCTGTGTCGAGATCGACAACAATGCTTCCTTCAGTGGTGTCGAAGGTTGCCGTGTATTTCTTGGAAGCATCGATGCACATGGGAGGTGCTTTTTCGAATTTGGTGACACGTGCTTGTGAACCATCGATAGCTGGGCACTTGGTGTCGCCAGTGAGCGTGGCTCCCGGGGCGGTGACCACAGGGGCTGCTGGAGCCGCGGTGTCGGTAGGAGCGTCGACAGCGGTATCTGTCGTGGTGTCGAGAACGGTGTCGGCAGAGGTCACTTCGGACGTGTCGTCGCCTCCGGTCACGTTGAAAACAAGGACCACAAGCAAAACGAGTGCAACGAGGCCAACGACCTGCAGACCACGCTTTTTGGTCTTGGAGCGACGTTGTTGTGCAGCGAGCTCGGTGAGTCGCTGCTGGCGGTTCAATTTCTGGCGTTCTCTTTTTTCAGTACCCACAAGGTCGGTAGGTTAGTCGCACTCCGCTAACGTTTGACATCTGTGGGAATAGTCGTCCAAAAATATGGCGGAACTTCGGTCGCCGACCCTGAACGCATCAAGGCAGTAGCCGAGCATGTGGCCTTCACGCGTAGCCACGGCAACGATGTTGTGGTGGTGGTATCGGCCATGGGGAAAACCACCGACAACCTCATTTCATTGGCAAATCAGGTGTCGAGCACTCACCCTGGGCGTGAACTCGACATGCTGCTCACCACCGGAGAGCGCATTTCTATGGCATTGGTGTGCATGGCCCTTGCCGATATTGGCATCGACGCAGTTTCTTTCACCGGGAGCCAAGTAGGAATCATTACCGACACGGTGCACACCAAAGCAAAAATTCTTGAGGTCAAGGGCGATCGTCTGCGTGAAGCACTCGCCGCCGGCAAAGTTGCAGTAGTTGCCGGTTTCCAAGGTGTGAGCACCGATCGAGAAATCACTACTTTGGGTCGTGGTGGCAGCGACACCACAGCAGTTGCGCTTGCCGCTGCTGTGAACGCCGATGTGTGTGAAATTTACACCGACGTCACTGGTGTGTTTAGTTCCGACCCGCGCATTGTTCCTCAAGCTCGCAAATTACAGCGCCTCGATTTTGAAGAGATGCTGGAAATGGCTGGGGCGGGAAGCAAAGTGTTAGCGCTTCGCTCGGTTGAATTTGCTCGAAATCACAATGTCCCCTTACACGTGCGTTCAAGTTTTACTTGGGAACATGGCACGTGGGTGCTCGACATGAGCACTATTAATGCACAGCAGTCTTCAAAGGAGAATGCAATGGAAGACCCAATTATTTCCGGAGTAGTTCACGAAACAGGTGAAGCAAAAGTAACCGTGTTTGGTGTTGCCGATAAGCCAGGTATTTCTGCTGCTCTTTTTGAACCACTCGCCGATGCCAATGTCAATGTCGACATGATTGTGCAAAACACTTCAAAAGATGGCATTACCGACATTTCTTTTACTGTGCCTAAAGCCGACCTCGCTGCAGCATTGAAAATTGTTAATACCGTTGCTGGTGAACTCGGAGCAGCTGGCGTGACGCACGATGAAGCAGTAGCAAAAATTTCACTCGTTGGTGCAGGCATGAAAACCAGCCCAGGTGTGGCTGCAAAAATGTTCCGTGTACTTGCTGATGCCGGTGTGAACATTGAAATGATCTCTACAAGCACCATTCGTGTTTCTGTCGTGGTGGGTGCTGCAAATACGGAAAAGGCAATGCGCACGTTGCATACAGCTTTTGGCCTCGACTCTGGCCAGGCGTACTCTGCCCCGTTGCCCGAACGTAAATAAGCAATACTTAACTACATGGTTCGACGTCGTTCTCAACTCATCCCTTGGCGTGTAGCTGGCGGCGTTGCCGATGAACATGCAAATGCCGACCAAGTAGTGCGCGAAACCGGATGGGTTTTTAACAATGAAACCGGTGCCGCATTAACACTTGAAGACTTCGTCATGAGTGGCAATAAAGAAGTCAATGCATATCTGCGCGTCTTTGGCATGAACGAAATGAATCTTGAAGAACTCTCGGTTCTCGAAATTGGTTCTGGCATTGGGCGCATGACCTCGCGACTCACACATCGTTTCGGAACAGTGATTGCCGCCGATGTCGATGCAACTTTCTTAGAGCGCTGCCGTGAAACTGTTGCCAAGCACGGCGTCATTAATCGTTTGCGCACCGCTCATGTCACCGATGGGCACTCTGTGCCGCTCGCCGACAATTCGGTCGACGCAGTTTTCTCGTACATCACTTTGCAGCACTGCTCGAATGCCGATGCTCTATCGCTCACGAAGGAATCGCTGCGTGTTGCAAAGCCACATGGTGTGGTGATGTTGAATTACCGCACATGGGTTCTTGCCGATATCTTTTTGCAACCAACCGGGGCACTTGTACGTGCACTGTGGAAAACAAAAGTATTTGGTCCATGGCTTGCCAAGCAGCGAGTGGCAACCCGCTTGGGCTGGCAGGCAAACCGGGTCTCTACCAGCGATGTGCTCGATGTCATCCGTCATTCGGGACGCCCGTGCAATGAAATTGTGCTCTTCCATCATCCGCACCGCCGCCGGTCGTTGTTGGCGGGCATTACGGATCGCGTGATTGGGGGCTCAGGCATTCAAGAGCGCGTGTTGCCGCGGGCCAATAAGAGCCATTGGTGGTTAATTCTCCGGCTTGGGGAATGACTCTCAGATAGCCTGCACGTTTATGCGAGTAGGTCTAGTAGGTGCAACAGGTCAAGTAGGCGGGGTCATGCGGGCTCTTTTAGAAGAGCGCAATTTCCCGGTAACGCAGATGCGCTATTTCGCATCGGCTCGTTCAGCTGGTTCCACATTGAAGTGGAAAGGCGTCGACATTGTTGTGGAAGATGCGGCCACTGCCGATGTGTCGGGTCTCGACGTCGCACTCTTTTCTGCCGGCGCAACCTCGTCGCGTGAACTTGCTCCGCGTTTTGCTGCAGCGGGCGCAATGGTTATTGATAACTCTTCGGCATTTCGCATGGACCCTGAAGTGCCACTCATTGTTTCAGAAGTAAACCCCGAAGAAATTCGCAACGCTCACAAACGCATTATTGCAAACCCCAACTGCACCACAATGGCGGCGATGCCAGTGCTGAAGCCATTGCACGATGCCGCACAACTCGTACGACTCATTGCAAGTACGTATCAAGCGGTCAGTGGAGGTGGGCTCGCTGGTGTTGACGAACTCGATAAGCAAGCAAATGCTGTGGTGAAAAATTCACGTGAACTCACCTATAGCGGTGGTGCAGTTACTTACCCTGCACTTGAAAAATTTGTGCGCCCCATTGCATTCAACGTTCTACCGTTTGCTGGTTCTCTGGTTGATAACGGCGAATTTGAAACCGATGAAGAAATTAAATTGCGCAATGAAAGTCGCAAAATTCTCAACATCCCCGACCTCTTGGTGTCGGGAACATGTGTGCGAGTACCTGTTTACACCGGGCATTCTCTTTCCATCAACGTCGAGTTTGCGCGTGACATCACAGTGGCGCAGGCAACAGAGTTGCTCTCAAACGCGCCAGGCGTGCAAGTTGTCGATATTCCGACCCCATTGCAAGCTGCTGGAGCAGACCCAAGTTTCGTAGGGCGCATTCGTCAAGATCGCTCTGCTCCGGGTAACCGTGGCCTCGTGCTCTTTGTTGCAAACGACAACTTGCGCAAAGGCGCAGCGCTGAACGCTATTCAGATTGCTGAATTACTCATTTAAGAATTGCTTAGAGCGCAGATTCAAGTTCGCCTGCAACAAGTGACTGTGCAGTGCGTCGCAAGGTAAGTGCATTGAGGGGCTTCACAAGCCAGGTGTCGGCGCCGCTACGTTTTGCGAGTTGAGCATCGGCACCACGGTCGAGCAACATGAGAACGGGAATATGTGGCAAGCGGCCACCTGTTTCATCGAGACGCAGGTCCATGGTGACTGCAAAGCCACCCATCGAACCAATTTGTGAGTCAAGAACAGCAAGGTCGGGAGTACGTGCAGTAACGGCGGCGGTGACATCGCGGCCATTTGAGCAAACGGTGAAGGAGGTTTCTGGTGAGCCAAGGGCTGCGACCACTTCGTCAAGGACCCACTGAGCATCGGTTGCTAAAAGAATATGCACGACAAAATTCTAGTCGGCACGAGCCAAGAGTGCGCCTAATGAGCACAGGGTCACGAGAGTTTTTTCCTGGTCGTCAAGAAGTGCGGCAGAAAAGGGAGCGCGTGCAATGGGTATTTCGGGGGCGCTGTCAGTAAATACTTGTGCACTCTTGTGTTGAGCATCGGCCAACCGGTGAAAATGGGCGAGGTTTTCTTCGAGGAGTGCTAGGTCGGAGGAGTCGATGGATGGGGTATCGACCAATCCGTGGTCGGTGAATCTGGGTTGCATGCGATTCAAGATGAGAAGCGCTGGTTCAATTTTCTGCTTGCGCAAAGTGTCGGTAAAAAAGCACGCCTCACTGATGGCATCTGTTTGTGCAGTAGAGACCAGGACGTATTGAGTGCGTTTGTCGTGGAGAACAGTCTCTACTGCAACAGCACGATCGCGAAAGCCGGCGTCGAGACCTTGGAATGCTTGAAAGAATTCCACAGTGTCTTCTAGCGCTTGTGCTCCGATGACCTTAGAAATGAGTCTGACGACGGGTTGCGTGAGGGTGCTGATTACTTTGAGACCAGCATTAGCGGGTGCAATGAGAATGCGATACAACGGGTGATCAATAAATCGCGTTAAACGCGCCGGTGCACTGAGAAAGTCGAGAGCCTGACGAGTGGGTGGAGTATCAACCACCACTAAATCAAAACGCGGGTCGTTATAGAGGTCATATAACTTTTCTGCCGCCATGTATTCCTGGGTGCCTGAAAGCGAGCCAGCAATGTTTTGATAAAACCGATTCGCAATAATGCGGTCTGCTTGTTCTGGTGTCGGGCTGTATCGGTGGATGAGTGCATCGAAAGTGGTGCGTGTATCAAGCATGGTGGCCCATAACTCACCAGATGCTGATAGCTCAATACGCGAAGGCTCATTCGTGAGAGTGCCGCCAACACCAAGCGCATCGGCTAGTCGCTTGGCGGGGTCGATGGTAATAACAACAACGCGCTTTCCCAGTTGTGCACCGTGTGCGGCAAGTGCAGCGGCAGTTGTAGTTTTTCCTACACCACCACTGCCAGCAAAAACGATGACACGGTTTTCTGTGAGTAGTTGGTTCACTTGGCTGGCGCTCATAGTGCCTCAATTGCAACAAGAAGTTGGTCGGCAACATTTTCAATCGTGCATGATGCAAGATCGGAAACAACGAGATGTGCGAGAGGAAGTTGCTCGGTTAATTTCGCGATGTTGGTGCGATGACGCAGAATTTGTGCATTACGAAATTCGCCGGCTTGAGCCAACGCGGAATTCTGCGGCAGTGATGGAGCAAGATGCAATGGCGCAGAGGTATCGACTTGGTTCACCACAACGGGGGTGAGCTTCACGCCAATTTCCTCTTCAATGGCGTATGCAGTTTCAATGCATTCTTGAACAGGTGTGGGCTCGGGAATGGTGACGAGCACCACTTGGCATCGCGACCCATCTCGCAACATTTCTAGAATTTCATCGGCTTGCAGACGTACCGCACCACTTTTCACAGAATCAGAAATGGCTTGTGGGGTTCTCAACATCGTGATGGCGTGTCCGGCCGCGGGGCCATCAACCACAATGACATCGGCAGCAGCGCTTTGTTCAAGATGCTTGACTTTGCCTAACACCAACAAGTCGTCGATGCCAGGGGCTGCCGAAGACACGACATCGAGCACGCCAGAGGTCACCATGAGGCGTGAAATGCGTCCTAGTCCTTTGGTGTCGAGGTACTCCCGCAGGGCTGCGGCAGGGGTCAAAGAGAGGCTCGAGACGCCAGAAGGCACCGGTTTTCCGTCAGTTTCCACCAAAAGGCTGGTGAGGCCGCAACGGTGCGCAGCAAGAGCGAGGGCAGCGGCTACCGTCGATTTCCCTACGCCACCTTTTCCCGCAACAATGAAGACGCGGGACGCGGTGAAAAACTGATTCGGGTCCACTCACCCTCCGGAGGTTCGAATGCGAAAACTTATCTTGGCAGTAACACTGGGCGGACTCATACTCATGGGCGCACAAAATGCCTCCGCCGAAGAAGAATCTTCGCTTCCCACAGTCGATGTGCAAGAGGTCAGCGGGCTTCTTGATGAAATTCAAGCTCAGGCGATGGAAGATGCCATTGAACGGTCATCAGGCGAAGGATCACAGGCGCTGGTGTTTCAAATGAACACACGCGGCTCGGTGTTGAGTCGCGAACGAGTTGCAGTGTTGCTTGAACGGGTTGCTGCAGCAAAGGTCCCCGTTGCAATTTGGGTCGGGCCATCGGGTTCCCGCCTTTATGGTCTCGCGGCGCAGTTGCTTGCTGCTGCCGATGTGACGGCAATGGCACCTGGTACGCGCATTGGCAATATGGGCACTCCGCTCAATGCGGAAGGTGTCACTTTTGATTTTGGGAAAAGCACTGAAATCTTGCAAGGCAACACCATGGGTTTCGCCGATGCACGCAAAACAGGCGCTTTGAAATTTTCTGGCAGCGACGAAGGTGTGCCTGTGATGAAAAATATGATTTTTGCACTCGACGGTTTGTCGATTAACGGCAAAGTGCTCGACACGGTGACGGAAAAAGTTGGTGCTGACGGACAAATTGAACGCGAAGCGACATCAGTAAGATTTTTTAAACTAGGTCTAGTTCCGCGTCTCTTTCACACGGTGTCGAGCCCACCAGTCACCTTTCTCTTCTTAACTATTGGGCTCGCACTTCTCATATTTGAGTTCTTTACTGCAGGTATTGGTATTGCTGGACTTGTTGGAGCTGTTTGTTCAGTATTTGGAAGTTTCGGCCTTGGGGTCTTGCCAGTGAACGGATTTGCATTAGCGGCAATTCTTTTTGCCATGCTCGCATTCTCTGTCGATGTGCAAGTAGGGGTTCCTCGATTCTGGACAGGTGTGGGCCTTGCATCGTTTAGTGCGGGTTCTCTCTTTCTCTTTCGCGATGTCGACAGCATGAACTTGCGGCCCTCATGGATCACGTTGTTGGTGGGTATTGGCGGTTTAGCACTCACGTTTATTGTGGGTATGCCGTCGATGACGCGAACACGTTTTGCTACACCCACCATTGGTCGTGAATGGATGATTGGCGCACAAGGCGTTGCACTGGAAGAACTTGCTCCAGGTGGAACCGTGCGCGTGCATGAAGGCTCATGGCGCGCACGTACAAACCGCGCCACGCCAATTCCTGCGGGGTCAGCTGTCAATGTTGTAGCAATTGACGGAATCACTCTTGAAGTAGAACCCATTGAGGGCGCTGCGCGCGACTATCGCGAACGCCACTAAAAGCGAGTTATAAGCGGGGGCCAGTAATACGCAGGTCACCACGTCGTCGGGTGATGCCTCGAGCATCGAGTGCTTCGAGGAGTGGAACCGCGTACTTGCGCGTGGTATTTGCCGCTTCACGAAATGCACTCGTAGTAATGCCATCGGGGTGTTGCGTGAGTAGATCTTTCACCACTGCATGTGCGCGGTCGAGAGTGTGAGAAGCAAAGAAAATACCATCGAGGTTGAGCAAGTGACCTTCTTGAACGAGTCGGCGCAACAGTGCTCGATCAAATGCATTCGGGTCGGGCGGGGTAAACAATGCGTCAATGAATTCTTGAACGAGTGGGTGTGTTTGCTTTTGTGAGGGCGCCAACTCGGGAAGATACAAACGACCGTTTTCAATTACTGCTTCTTCGGGGCGAAATGTTCGAGCAGCCTGTGCCAGATGATCGGGTAACCCAACAAGGTCGATTCCCTGAAGTTCACTTGCAAGTGAGCTTTGGGAGTTGAGCATGTGAAAGACCTCGGCTTTTGCTGCGGTCAACATGGCGCTACTGAAAATCACATCATCAACGGTGGGCGTTGCCTGCACGCCAGTGCGAAGAAAGAGTTCGTTGGTGTTCATCATCCCTCGCTCATCGAGTAAGTGTTGAACGTCGTATTGAGGGTCTGCTTTGGTGAGCCGTAAAACAGGGTCGATATCGAGAACGATGCCACCGGCGACTGTTTCATCGCGACCAGTTTCGCGCAAGATGAATTTGTCTTGAGGTGCAACTGCAATGGGGTGCTGCAGATATAGACGAGCTTTAGCCGTGGTGCCTGGTGCAATGGACTCGGCTTGAATAAGACGTAGTGACACTTCTACTTCGTCGCTCCCGATGTACATGAGGAAATGCCCGCGGCGCGTAATGGAGTGCGCAAGATAGGGGAGAGCGTGCAGTTCGACGTCGAGAGTATTTGACAACATCCATTGTTCTGGAAGAACAAGAACATCACCACGATTGATGTCGTTATGTGAAATACCGTGCACATTGACCGCAACACGTGAGCCTGGTTCGCTTGTTTCTAGTTCGTGATTATGCGAGTGCAACTGGCGAATGCGGCCTTTGTGGCCTGCAGGCAAAATGGTGATGTCGGCACCAACAGTGAGTGAGGCATCGAGCAATGTGCCGGTGACTACAGTTCCGACACCGGTGAGTGAAAAGACACGGTCGATCCAGATGCGGGGGCGAGACTTTATTTGGCGAGGAGCATGAACAATACTCAGAATTTTCTGGCGCAGAAGTTCGATGCTTGATTCATCATGAATACTTGTTTCAACAATCGGGGCATCGCTGAGAAAGGTATCTTCCAGTTGCATCTCAACGAGCAGACGTGCATCTTCGCGCTCTGCTTCTGAGAGCAAGTCACACTTGGTGAGCGCAACTACACCGTGTTGAACACCGAGCAGGCGCAAGATGTCGAAGTGCTCTTGGGTCTGTGGCATCCAACCTTCGCGCGCATCGACCACTAAAAGACACATGTCGATGCCGCCAACGCCAGCCAGCATGTTGCGCAAAAAGCGAATGTGTCCGGGCACATCAATGAACGAAAGCACTTCACCAGCACTTCCCGTGCTGTGCGCAAAGCCGAGATCTATGGTGAGGCCTCTGCGTTTTTCTTCTTCAAGACGATCGGTGTTGGTGCCGGTGAGTGCTTCAACAAGAGATGTCTTGCCGTGGTCAACGTGACCTGCGGTAGCGATGAGTGTCATGGTGTTTCTTCGCTACTTCAAAAGTGTGAGTGCGTGTACAACTTCTTCATCGTCGCGTGTATCGAAGGATCGAAGATCGAGCAATGTTTGGCCATTTTCTGTGCGCGCAATGACCGGAACGCGATGTTTCCGGAGTTGAGCCACATGATTGCCAGTGAGTGACAGAGCAAAAGAATTAATGAATGCTCCGGGTGTGCTTCCTGCCCCTGGCATTGCTTGTGTAGGAACGAGTTGTGCGTTGAGCCCACATTGTTGATGCAGTGCCGTGGCCATTTTTTCACCACGAACCTGAAGCGCTTCTGTTGTTGTGGTTGCCATTTGCCAGAAAGGAATGTCGGTAGTGACTGTTTTGTTGATGTAACTCAGCAAAACTTCCTGCAGTGCCGCTACAACGTGACTGCCGGGTCGCAGTGCACGCATTAAAGGGTGTGCGCGACACGCTGCAACAAGTTCGCGTGAACCCGCAATGATTCCGCACTGTGGGCCACCGAGCAACTTGTCGCCACTAAAAGTCACCAATGCCGCACCAGCCTGCAGGCACTGTGCTGCAGCGGGTTCCTGCGATAGCCACTGTGGAGGCGGCCCAGACAGCCACTGGCAGCGAGCATCGATGAGCCCGGAACCAATGTCGGCAATGACGGGAACACCAAGTTGTGAGAGTTCTTCAAGGGGAGCTTGTTCGGTAAAGCCTTGAATATGAAAATTTGATGGGTGGATGCGCATGATGCAGGCAACGTCATTGCCGCGCTTCTGAATTGCTTTGCGGTAGTCGCTCGTTCGGGTGCGATTAGTAGTTCCGACATCAATGAGCCGAGCACCCGATTGTTCAAGCACATCGGGAATACGAAAACCACCACCAATTTCCACACTTTCACCACGTGCAATGGTGACATCGCGACCAGCAGCTATTGCGGCGAGCACTAAGAGAACTGCTGCTGCATTGTTGTTGACCACCACGGCATCTTCTGCTCCGGTGAGTTCTGAGAGGAGAACCGATAGTGAACTCTGGCGTGAGCCACGAGCACCAGTGGCGACATCGAACTCCAGTGAAGAAGCACGCACGGTCTGCGGGTTCTCTGACAAATGAGGGGCGCGACCCAAATTGGTATGCAGAAGAACTCCGGTTGCGTTGATGACAGGCTGCACCATGGTG
Source organism: Acidimicrobiales bacterium (assembly GCA_030830415.1). Taxonomy (GTDB): domain Bacteria; phylum Actinomycetota; class Acidimicrobiia; order Acidimicrobiales; family Ilumatobacteraceae; genus F1-20-MAGs119. The sequence goes on from JAURNB010000110.1 coordinate 11,017, forward strand.
AGTTGCAGGTTTTGTGCAAGGGCAATTGCACTGGCAGCAAAGTCGGGGCCACCAGACCCAATAGCCATTCGCGCACAGCGCACACGAAGGGGTGCAGGCAGTTCCACATGCTCGGCAATGGTGCGTGCAAGGGCATCGACCGAGGGTGGTCGCTGCGGTAATGAGGAGTCGGAGTCGGCTGGGCTCACGGCGTCAACCTATCGCTCGCTAGCCTGCAAGGTAGTGGTCGTACTCTTTTTACTCTTCGTGGCACTTCCTATTGCCGAAATATATGCCCTCATCAAGATGGGGAGTTGGCTGGGGCTCTTTCCCACCTTGGCTATTTTGGTGCTCGTTTCCGCGGCCGGGGCTGCATTGGTGAAGCGCGAAGGCTTGCGCGTCTTGCGTCGTTTCAAAGAACAAATCGCCGCTGGCAATATGCCCACCAATGAAATGGTCGATGGCGTGTGTTTGCTCATTGCTGGCGTATTGCTTGTAGTCCCAGGGTTTGTCACCGATGCTGTCGGACTACTTTTGCTCTTGCCGCCATTTCGATTATTGCTCCGTCGTCGTTTGAAAAAGAGCAGCGGCAAGAAAGTCAATATTGTTGCAACATATAACGGGCGTATTGTTGAAACCAACGGCGTCATTAATGTGAATGAACACAGCAACCCGCCTAAAGAAATTGAGCCATAAAAATGCACGAAGATGTTCCCATTCGCATGGCTGCAACAGTGATGTTGGTACGTGACGACGAAGTCAGCAAAGACATCGAAGTCTTCATGATGCAGCGCACATTGAAAGCTGTATTCGCCGGTGGTCTTTATGTTTTTCCCGGCGGAAAATTAGACGACATCGATGGTGGCAGCCACATTGAACATTTGTGTGATGGGCTCACCGATGAAGAGGCAAGTGGTTTATTACAAATTCCTTCTGGCGGGCTCGCTTTTTGGGTAGCTGCAATTCGTGAATGTTTTGAAGAAGCTGGCGTATTGCTGGCTCGCGATACAAAAACAGGTGAATACATTCGCTTCGATGATCCGGACGTGGCCGATCGTTTTGAGGCGTATCGCCATGAGGTGCACGATGGCAAGTTGGGTATGCACGAACTGTGCGACAAGGAGTCACTTCGCTTGGCAACCGATGCCATTGAGTATGTGAGTCATTGGATCACTCCGGTTGGTGAACCGCGCCGCTTCGATACAAGATTTTTCTTGGCGCGTGCGCCGCAGGCACAAGACCCGCTTCACGATGATGGTGAAACTATTGCGAGTTTGTGGGTGTCGCCCAATGAAGCCTTGGCAATGTTCGCTCGCGGTGAGTTGGCAATGTTGCCACCAACCGTGCGCAACTTGGAGTTTCTCCAACCGCACCGCACAGCAGATGAAGCATTAATAGCTGCGACAAAAGTGGGTATTCCACCTGCAATTTTGCCCCGCATTCGTGTAGATGCTGAAGGAAAAGTTCTCGGAGTGGTACTGCCCGATGAACCTGGTTACAACGAATTAGCCTGACGTTAGGTACGTGAGCGCACGGCTACAGGAACCGCAACTTCTTCTACACGCGCACTGCAGCCCGACATTTCTGACTGGGCAATTGTTTGCGCAATGAGTTTGCGGGCAATGTTGTGAAACTCAACTGCTGCTTTTCCGGTGTTGTGCAATGCAACGGGTTCTCCGGTGTCGCCACCCAATGCAACTGTTGCCTCAATAGGAACTTGACCCAGTAACTCTGCACCAATTTCATTGGCGAGAGCAGTGCCTCCACCTGTGCCGAATAGCGCATAAGAGTTGCCGTGGTCGCATTCAAATGAGGTCATGTTTTCAATGACACCTGCAACGCGTAAGAAACTGCGTTGTGCCATGTCGGCGGCGCGAATAGCAACTTTTTGCGCAGAGACGGCAGGAGTAGTGACGATCACTAAATCGGTGCGCGGCAACATGCGGGCAAGACCCATTTGTACGTCGCCAGTTCCTGGTGGCATGTCGATGAGCAAATAGTCAAGATGACCCCAATGCACGTCGTTCAAAAATTGTTCAACAGCTTTGGTGAGCATCAGCCCACGCCACATGAGAGCGGTGCCTTCGTCTTCAACAAGCATTCCTGTTGACACAACTTTGAGTACACCTTTACCAAGCACGCGTTCGTTGGGGATGATCATTGGCTTTTCAAAGCCGTCAACTTTTTCTGCTTGAAGTCGGTCGGGCATGCCGAGCATGCGCGGAATGGAGAAACCCCAAATGTCGGCGTCGAGAACTCCAACAGTGTTTCCTTGTGCCGCTAACGCTGCAGCAAGGTTGACCGTTACCGAACTTTTTCCTACGCCACCTTTGCCACTTGCAATGGCAAGCACGCGTGCGTTGATGGGCACTTGAGTTGCAGGTGCCTGTTCTTTTGCATTCCATCGCGCACGGGTCATGACAGCAGTGCGCTCTTCGGGCGTCATTTCACCCCAGTCGATAGACACCTTGGTGATGAGCGGATGAGTTTTGACGCGCGACTCAATGTCTTTTTTGATCTGAGCACGCAACGGGCAACCCTTAATGGTGAGCTTGATGCCAATGCGAATGAGGCCCTCGGTGGAAACTGTGATATCGCCCACCATGCCTAGGTCAACAATGTTGTCGCCGAGCTCGGGGTCAATGACCGCACGCAGAAGGTGGCGAATGGCGTCGGGGCTCGGCATTGGGCCAGAAGAGCCGGGGGTGGACCCCTCAGAAAGGTTGGTGTCTGCGCTCGCCATGAACCCAATGTACCGCTATCATTTGCTCATGATCACTCTTACCGATACAGCAGCAGTCAAGGTCAAGCAATTGCTTGAGGCTGAAGGGGCAACCGAACTCGCTTTGCGCGTTGCCGTTCGCCCTGGTGGTTGCTCAGGTTTCTCGTACGAGATGTATTTCGATGGTGATGTTGCCTCTGATGACCAAACGCTCACCTTTGGTGATGTTCGCGTCGTTGTTGACCCAGCTTCAGCACAGCTTCTTGAAGGCGCAAGCCTCGACTACAAAGATGGCTTGCAAGATGCAGGCTTCGCAATCAACAACCCAAATGCCAGCCGCACCTGCGGTTGTGGAAACAGCTTTAGCTAATTCCGTTCAGCCGCAGTGCTTCAAGCACTTCGCTGCTATCAAAAATTGCATCTAGTCGTTCTACAAGTTTTCCTGTGGCATCGGTAATGAAGAGCGCTGGTTCAAATGTCATTTTGTGCGCTGTAACGGCTGGCGCAGAAACTGTTGCCGTTGTGTCGGTGTACACCTCGGCATGAATGAAAATTGCTCGGTCGCCGAAGCTTCCGTGAGCACTCAATAAAGCGTCGAGTGCCGGCGTGCAGGTTCCTGTTTGGCAATAAGCAGGTGTGCCTAAGAGATACACCACGGGTTTGCCCATCGTGAGGGCGTCGCGCAAGTTGACATCGTGCAGTGGGCAAGGCTCTGGCTTGCGTGTACATATCGGAGTAATGCCACGCGCATTTTGTGTTGTTGGAGTATCGATAGGTGGCAAAGGCGACCCCACTGTGGGAATGGCAACTTCGCTTGCATCTTTTACTTGAAATGCTGCACCCGCAGCATCGAATCCAGAAAGCGAGATGATGTAGGTACCGGGCTCTTTGAGATCTACAACAAGGGGCCAATACGGTTGTGGAACGTCGGTGATATGAGCCTGCACAACAAAGTCGTCTTCGAAAAGCGCGTTGCCATCGAGATCCGACACCACAAAGCGCAAAGACTCTGGGATCTTGACGCCACTTTGTGTGGTGACAATTCCTTCTGTATTGCCCAATGACATAGGCAAGCGAATGCGCCCCGGGGTGAGCACCTCTTTAGGAAATCGCTGCACCAAGCTGACGGTGTTCAAATCGAGTGTGTTGCCGCCACTTCCACCACAGGCCGCAAGGAGTGATGGAGCAAGAGCAACGGACAGCCCGGCGCCTGCACCACGAATGAGAAACTGCCGACGGGAATACTGCATGCCGCCAAACTATAGATGAAGAAGCGTGAAGAAGTTAGGGTGTGTGTATGGCAGCACAAAAGAAAGCACCAGCAAAAAAGGCCCCAGCGAAAAAAGCTCCGGCAAAAAAAGCAGCTGTGAAGAAAACAGCTAAAGCTCCGGCACCCATTGGTCCGTACACACCAGTTGTGCGCGCTGGCGACTGGATCATTGTGTCGGGTCAGCTCGGCCTCAAAGACGGTGTGATGCAAAAAGGTGTGTCGGCCCAAACCACGCAAGCCGTGAAGAATTTGAAAGAGCGCCTCGCCGAAATGGGCGCAAATATCAATGATGTGAAAAAAACCCTCTGTTTCCTCACCGATATGGAAACCTTCAGCATCTTTAACGAGGCCTATGTTGCAGGCTTTGGCAATAGCCGCCCTGCACGCAGCACCATTGGTGTCGCGTCGCTGCCCGCAAATGGCCAAGTGGAGATAGAAGCTTGGGCCTACAAGCCACTACGCTAAGCACATGCCTGGCGCCATCATTCTCGTTATCGCACTTGTGATCTTCCCCATCATCGTTGGGCTGTCCACTGCTGGCATTGCAGCGCTCCTTGGGCATCTTTTGTATAAAGACGGTGAAGTACGCAACGCCGATAGCGAACTTCTCGACCTCAACGTTTAATCATTATGCGCGCCGATCTGCTGGTGCGCAATGCGCTGTTAGTTGCAACGGTCGATGCAGCTCGACGTGAATTACCAGGTGGTTGGGTAGCTATTACCAATGGCCTCATTTCAGGAGTGGGCTCTTCTCTCGATGTTCCACCTGACGCGGCAGAGGTCATTGATGCAAGTAATTGTTTAGTAACGCCTGGGCTCATCAATACGCATCATCACTTGTATCAAAACCTGACGCGTGCATACCCACCAATGACCAACGCACCACTTTTTGGGTGGCTGCAAACGTTGTACCCGTTGTGGCGCGCTATCGACGAAGAAGCAGTTCATGTGAGCGCATGGGTTGGCCTTGCAGAACTCGCGCTTTCTGGTTGTACTACTTCAACAGATCATTTGTATTTGCATCCCCGTGGCGCAGGTGATTTGTTAACTGCAGAAATTGATGCAGCAAAAGATTTAGGAATGCGTTTTCACCCCACGCGTGGCTCAATGTCTTTGAGTGTGAAAGACGGTGGGCTCCCCCCCGACGATGTGGTGCAAGACGACGACGATATTTTGCGTCTCTCTGCTGAAGCCGTCGCTAAACATCACAACCGTGCGCATGGAGCAATGGTGCGTATTGCTCTTGCTCCATGTTCACCTTTTAGCGTGACCGAGCAACTCATGGTGCGTTCGGCCGAACTTGCCGAACAACTTGATGTGCGTTTGCATACACACTTCGCCGAGAACAGCGAAGACGATGCATTCTCTCTGGCAACTTTTGGGTGTCGCCCCATGGAGTATTTAGAACGAACAGGTTGGTGCACCAATAGAACTTGGGTTGCGCACTGTGTCATGCCCAATGAAGATGAAGTGAAACGTTTGGGTGCAGCAGGAGTAGGCGCAGCACATTGCCCGAGTAGCAATCTCATTTTGGCGTCGGGTATCTCGCCTGTAGTCGACCTGCGTGCTGCAGGTGTACATGTAGGTCTTGGCGTCGATGGCTCTTCGTCGGCCGACAGCGCGTCGTTGTGGTTGGAAGCTCGTCAAGCAATGCTGTTAGCAAAACTCAAGAGCGGTGCGCATGCCGGAACAGCACGGATGGCATTAGAAGTAGCCACCATCGGTGGCGCAGGGTGCTTGGGACGTATTGGTGAAATTGGTGAAATCAGTGTTGGGGCAGTGGGCGACCTTGCCATATGGCAACTCACCGGCCCTGCTTTTGCTGGCGCCCTTGCCGACCCGATTGAAGCATGGTTGCGTTGTGGGCCGCTCAGCGCACGCGACACCATTGTGAACGGCACAGCAGTAGTGCGCAACAAAGAACTGGTGAGTGCAAAAGTCGACAACATGTTGCGTACACATGCAACGATCTCACGACGCATTCAGAAGCTCGCTTAATGTTACACGCTTTCTTTCTCAGCCTGGTTGTCATTTTTATTGCAGAACTTGGCGACAAGAGCCAGTTGATGGCACTCGCGTTTGCCACTCGTTATAAAACTGTTCCCGTCCTCATCGGCATCACTCTTGCAACGGCTTTGGTACACCTTGCTTCTGTTGGCATCGGAGCAGTACTCGGTGCAGCACTTCCTACGCGCCCCATTAACGCGGTGGCGGCATTGGCATTTGTTGGGTTCGGACTATGGACTCTGCGCGGTGATGAGCTCACTGATGACGACACAGCACGGGCGAATAAAACGGCAAAGCATGTGGTGATTGCAGTGGGAACCGTATTTTTCCTTGCCGAGCTTGGCGACAAAACAATGCTTGCCACCATTACCTTGGCGACACGTGAAGGTGTCGTGGGCACGTGGCTGGGTTCCACTGTAGGAATGGTCATTGCCGATGCACTCGCCATCGTGGTGGGGCGAGCAATGGGGGCGCGTCTTCCTGAGCGCACCATCAAAATTGGTGCAGCGTTAACGTTCTTCTTTTTTGCAGTGTTGCTCGGCTATGAAGCAATTGCTGGATAACGAAACGCTTTAGCCATTCCAGCGCGACTGCCCAAAGCGGTAGCCCACACTGCGCACTGTTTGGATGAGGTTGGCGTGTTCTTCACCAAGCTTTGCGCGCAGACGACGAATGTGCACATCAACTGTGCGCGCGCCGCCGTAATACTCATAACCCCATACTCGTGACAACAGAATTTCACGTGTGAATACTTTGCCGGGGTTCTGGGCGAGAAACTTCAACAACTCGTATTCCATATACGTGAGGTCGAGGGGCTGGCCTTCAAAAGTTGCCTGATAGGTCTCGAGGTTCAAACTAAGACCGGCGTAGTCGATCATCTCGGCACGCACGACAGCGCTCTCGGAGTGCGTGAGATGGCGTAAGCGTGCTTCTAGCTCGCGGGGATGAAAGGGAGTGATGCAGAAGTCGTCGAAGTTCTCATCGCGCAATTCCAGTTGCCCAAGTTCAGCACCCGAAATGAGAACCAAAATGGGGCAAGCAAGCGCATCGCGTTTGCGCAAGGCACGGCAAAAGGCCCACGCCGATTCCGCATTGTCTTCACAGTTCACCACAGCGCCAGCCCAGCCAGCAGTGGGCTCGTGTTCTAACGCTTGTTCAGGCGACGACACAGCCTTCCAGCGGTACCCCGACATATCGAGGGTGCGGGCAAGGTCGGGGTTTGCCGGTTCGGGATAGACGACGATGAATTCCATTGTGAAAAAAAGACCTACAGCGACCGGAGGTAACGATTGAGCTCAAATGGGGTGACTTGTGTTTTATAGCCGCGCCATTCTGAACGCTTGTTGCGCAAGAACCATTCAAATATGTGTTCGCCAAGTGCGCTTGCAACAAGTTCTGAACGCTCCATGATGTCGAGTGCATCGGCAAGTGATTGTGGTAATTGTTCAATGCTCAACTTGTTGAGATCTGCATCGTTCATTTCAAAGAGGTTTGCATCGGCTTCGGCAGGAAGTGTGTACCCCTGCTCAACACCACGCAGACCCGCTGCGAGGATGACAGAAAATGCGAGGTACGGGTTCGTGGCAGGGTCGGGCGAACGATATTCAATGCGCGTTGCCATGGCGTTACCTTTTTTCGGCACCGGCACGCGGATGAGACCACTGCGATTATTGCGAGCCCACGAAATATGCACGGGTGCTTCAAAACCAGGAACGAGTCGTTTGTAGCTGTTGACCGTTTGGTTGGTGACCGCTGTAATTTCTGCGGCGTGGCGCAAGAGACCCGCCATAAATGACTTTGCCGTAGGCGACAAGTTGTACGCATCTTTTTCGTCGTAGAACGCATTGTCTTCACCTTTAAAGAGAGACAAGTGCAAGTGCATGCCTGAACCCTGCACACCTTCAAGCGGCTTCGGCATGAAGGTGGCGTGCACCTTATGCATTGCTGCAACCTCACGCACTGCAAGACGAAAGGTCATGATGCTGTCGGCCATGGTGAGTGCATCGGTATGACGTAGGTCGATTTCGTGTTGGCTTGGCGCGTCTTCGTGGAAACTGTATTCAACGGGGATGCCCATTGTTTCAAGCGTGCGAATGGTTTCTTTGCGCAATGAAGTTGCGATGTCGGAAGTGGTGAGGTCGAAGAAACCACCTTCATCGAGTGGTTGAGGAAGTTCACCTTTTTGCGGAGGAGCAAAGTAGAAATATTCAATGTCGGGTGCAATGTAAAACGCGTAGCCAAGTTTGACGGCGGCATCGAGGTTGCGCTTCAACACCTGGCGTGGGTCAGCATCGAATGGTGTGCCGTCGAGATTATGAATGTTGCAAAATACGCGTGCTTCAGTGCCCTTGGGGTCGGCCCATGGCAGCACCTCAAAGGTGTTGGGGTCGGGAATAGCAAGCACATCGGCTTCTTGCACGCGGCTAAAACCTTCGATAGATGAGCCGTCGAAGGTCATTCCATCTTCAAGTGCATTTTCTAATTCGGCAGGGCTGATGGCAAATGACTTCAGGTTGCCCAATATGTCGGTGAACCACAGACGAACGAGGCGTACACCACGTTCTTCCACCGTGCGTAAAACATATTCACGTTGCTGTTCGAGCATTTCTGACATCTCCTCAGTGTGCCTGTTTTTGTCGTAAATGCGAACCGGGGGGCACATTGGCCCCCCGGTTGCTAGTAATTATGTACGAGAAGCGCTTATGCGGCGCCACATACGGTCTCAAGAATGAGACGGGTAACGGTGTACGGGTCGACGTTGGCGTTCGGGCGGCGGTCTTCTGCATAGCCCTTGCCGTCGCGGCCAACCTGCCATGGAATACGTACGGAAGCACCGCGGTCGGACACGCCGTAGCTGAACTTGTTGTACGGAGCAGTTTCGTGCTTTCCGGTGAGGCGGCTTGCAATGTCGTCGCCATAGTTGTCGACGTGTTCCATGACGCGCTTGCCGAGGGCTTCACATGCTGCTGTGATTGCCTTCAAGTTGGTGTCGTTACGCATTGCCTTGGTGGAGAAGTTGGTGTGTGCACCTGCACCGTTCCAGTCGCCCTTCATTGGCTTTGCGGCAAAGGAGATGACCACATCGTAATCTTCCGCGATGCGTTGCAAGAGCCAGCGTGCCACGTACATGTGGTCGCTCACGGTGAGTGCATCTGCGGGTCCGATTTGGAATTCCCACTGACCAGGCATTACTTCAGCGTTGGTGCCAGAGATCATGAGGCCAGCATCAATGCATGCCTGTGTGTGCTCTTCAATAATTTCACGACCAACAACGCGACCTGCGCCAACGCCACAGTAGTAAGGGCCTTGTGGAGCAGGAAAACCGCCAACAGGGAAACCATATGGTGTGCCATCGAGGCGCAACATGGTGTATTCCTGCTCGATGCCGTAGATCATTTCCTGATCGGCATACTTCTTTGCTTGTTCAGCCAAAGCTGCACGAGTGTTTGTTGGGTGTGGGCTGTCATCTTTTGCTTGAAGAACATCACACATCACAAGAATGTTCTTGCCGCCACGGATGGGGTCTGGGCAAGAAAAGACTGGGCGCAAAACGCAGTCTGAGGATTCGCCACCAGCTTGTTCTGTTGACGAACCGTCGAAGCCCCAAACGGAGATTTTTTCGTCGTCAGCCATGACTTTGGTTTTTGAGCGCAAGGTAGGTGTGGGTTTCACACCGTCGATCCAGATGTATTCGGCCTGAAATGGCACGGCAGTTCCTTCCATATGGGTGATACTGAGCCAAAGCCCAGAAGTGATCGCTCTATGTTGCCAAGAAGCAGTTTCACTTCCATGTCTCAATTGTTAACTCTGTGTGAAGCAACACCTTTTTGTAAGGCTCACCTAATAGATGGAGAGCGGGCAAGAGTGAGTTCGGTAGCCTGAGAAGGTGTTCAAAACCCACAAATTACGCCCATTACGCCAGGTTCAGCGATGAGAGTTGGTCTTGCACAGGTCAACCCCACCGTGGGCGACTTGGTGGGCAATGTTGCGGCGATTGTGCGCGAGTACGCACAGGCCGTTGCTGCTGGTTGCGACATCGTGGCATTTCCCGAGCTGAGCATTACGGGTTACCCACCAGAAGATCTGGTGCTGAAGCCCGGATTTCTGGCCGACAATATGCGTGCCCTCAACAGCGTTGTGGAAGTGACGGGTAATTGCATGGCGGTCATTGGTTTTGTCGATTCAGTTGCCGTTCAAGTTGATGGTGGTGAGGAGCGCATTCTTTTTAATGCTGCGGCAGTTGCGCAAAACGGAAAGATACTTGGCGTCTACCGTAAACAACTTTTACCGAACTACAGCGTGTTCGACGAAGAGCGGTATTTCACTCCTGGCCCAAGCATCCAAGATATTTTCACCTGCAACGGAATTCCATTTGCTGTTTCTATTTGCGAAGACCTCTGGGTAGGTGACCCCACTGAGCAGCAAGCACAACAAGGTGCAAAATTGTGCATCAGTATTAATGGTTCACCGTTTCATCGCAACAAGCCCACTCAACGAGATGATTTAGTTTCGAGTCGTGCACAAAGTAATGGTGTTGTTGTTGCATACGTCAACCAAATTGGCGGACAAGACGAGTTGGTTTTTGATGGCGGTTCTTTAGTGGCCGATGCGCGCGGAGTAATTCAAGCTCGTGCTGCTGCTTTTGCGGAAGATCTTTTAGTGTGTGATGTCAATGCACAAGGAGATGTTGTGTGTGTATCTCCGCAGCACGAAGTAGAGCGAGCAAGTTCTGAACTAGAGCGTGTGCATGCAGCATTGGTGTTGGGTACACGTGACTATGTAAAAAAGAATGGTTTTACTGACGTTGTTATCGGACTCTCAGGTGGAATCGACTCAGCACTTGTTGCAGCAATTGCTGTTGAGGCGTTGGGTGCTGAACACGTACATGGCGTGTCGATGCCGTCGCGATATTCAAGTGATGGCTCAAAAGATGACGCTTTAGCACTTGCCCAGAACTTAAACATTCCTTATCAATCAGTTCCTATAGAGCCAGCGTTTGCTGCGTACTTATCGATGTTGGAAGAAGGCTTTGCCGGCAAAGCGGAAGACCTAACGGAAGAAAACTTGCAAAGTCGCGTGCGTGGAATGATTCTCATGGCGTTATCCAACAAGCATGGGTGGATGGTGCTCACCACTGGCAATAAGAGTGAACTTGCCGTGGGCTATTTCACTTTGTATGGCGACTCTGTGGGTGGTTTCGGCATCATTAAAGACGTACTCAAAACCACGGTGTATGAACTGTGCGAATGGGTGAATGAACGTGCAGGTGCGCCGCTTATTCCTCGCGCCATTATCGATAAAGCACCATCGGCAGAGTTGCGACCAGATCAACGAGACGATCAGTCGTTGCCGCCGTACGAAGTTCTCGATGCAATTTTGGAAATGTATGTTGAGTTCGATCTCACAGCAAGTGACATCATCGCGCGTGGTTACGATGAAGTGCTTGTGCGTCGCATTGCTCGACTCGTCGACATGAATGAATACAAGAGGCGGCAGTGCCCACCAGGAGTGCGTGTCAGCACTAAGGCTTTTGGCAAAGATCGTCGATTGCCCATTACCAACCGTTATGCCGGCTAGCAGTTGTCGCTAAATTTTCTCTGCAACTTTTGCATGCATAGAAATGAGAAGAACGGTTCCTAAGGCAAGGAGCCCAGAGCCAATGGCAGCAGGTGGTATGCCGTGTTGGTCGTATAAACGTGTTGCGGCAATCGACACGGAGGCGCGACCCAATGTTCCGGCACCGATGAGTAACCCCATGCCGCGACCTCGTTTGCCAGGTACAAGTTGAGCGCCCAGGGGGAGCAAGCTGACAACAGCAAATTCAAAACCCATGAGCACTATTAAAAGGCCGATGAGACCAGAGACAATGTTCTGACTAGCAAGCGCAATGAGAAGTGAGGCTGGCACCATGAGCAAAGAACCGATGGCAACGCTTTTTTCCTTGCCGAATGCGTCGGTGTATTTCGCACTCGACGTTGATGCTAAAAATTCAACGACACCGAGAGAAAAACCAACGATTGCAATATTTGCTGCAGAGTATTCAAAGGTGTCTTCGAGCCACGGGCCAAAAGTGACGAATATGCATTGGCTTGCACCCATGAGGGTGAAGCAGGAAGCAATGGCATACCAACTACCACGGCGTAAGACGCCATGTTCGAGGTGCATTTCGAGATCATCATTGTGTTCGTGAATGACGTCGTCGGCAACAGGGAGTCGATTGCTGACGATGAGACCCAAGATCAGTACAGCAATGGCTCCTGTTGCATAAGCAACGCGCCAGTTCGTGACAGCGGTAATGAGACCCATTGTGGTGACGCCCAACAACAGACCAAGAGCCCACGATGTTTCGGTGTACCCAACAACCTTGCTGCGCCGATTCCATGGAACGTGGTCGGCAACCCATGCACCGAGGGCAACATCGAAGGCAACCTTGGAAGCAGCAAGAACAATAATTCCCAAGGTGAATACGGCAAGGTGTGGTGCACTTGCAGTGATGAGTGTTCCCAACGCAACGCCAAAGAGCCCGAGTCGCAATGCGCGACGACGGGTCATTGCATCAACGCGGTGACCAATGAGTGGCGATGCCAAACCAGTGAGTTCGGCAACCGTTAATGCAATACCCATCTGCGCAATGGAAACATCGAAGCCGCGAGCAATGATTGCTAAAAATGGAGGAGCAAAGCGATAACAGGCATTAGTGCTGGTTCGTGCAATGGTGAGCAGGGTGACGTGTTGACGCACTGATGGCGAATACGAATCATCGAAACGCATGCGATTTACAGCGTGTCGCTTGTAGTGGTGTTGCGCAAAATATTGACTGAGTCGGAAACTTCAAGGCCCCCATCGGGATGCAATGTGAACCAACAGCCTTCAAGGTTGCGGTGATTGCGTTGGTCGGGGTAGCCAAGTGTGCGGCGCATGACACGAATGATGCCACTATGTGTGACCACGAGCCCCATCGCCCCAGGGTGGTCGCGTGCGATGTCGTTGAGTGCGTCACTGACACGAGCAAAAACTTCGTGGTCTGGTTCATAGCCAGGAGGTCGCATGTCGTGTTCTACATAGCCAGGAAACTTCTTGTCGATTTCCCGCCGGGTGAGACCCTGCCACGGGCCAACATTGATTTCACGTAAACCGGCGTGAGGGGGCAAAACGCTGAGCCCCATTTCGTCGGCAATGAGGTTGGCGGTTTCACTTGCACGTTGGAGA
>JAURNB010000111.1 GCA_030830415.1 Acidimicrobiales bacterium
TGCAATTGAAACCGCAAGTTTTGGATCTTTCTCGACCGTTCTTACTGAATATGCCATTCCTGAAAAATCTTATGAGCTCAACGTTGCAGCGGCATCACTTGCTCGCGAAATGGCAAGTAGCTACGAATCCGACGGTCGCAATCGCTTTGTTGCTGGCTCAATGGGCCCCGGAACCAAACTGCCGAGCCTTGGGCATATCGGCTTTGCCGAACTGCGCGATTCTTATGTAGAGCAAGCACGCGGACTTCTAGATGGCGGTTCAGACCTTTTCCTCATTGAAACCTGCATGGACCTGCTGCAAATTAAGGCAGCGATGCAAGCATGTCGCCAAGCAATGAAAATTGTGGGTCGTGAAATTCCCATTCAGGTGCAGGTCACCATGGAAACAACAGGCCGCATGTTGGTAGGCACCGAAATTGGTGCAGCTCTAGTTGCTCTCGAAGCAATGCGACCCGACGTGATTGGCATCAACTGCGCAACTGGCCCAGCAGAAATGCAAGAACACTTGCGTCACCTCTCGCAACACTCACCTATTCCTATTTCTGTCTTGCCCAATGCTGGCTTACCGAGCGTTTTAAATGGCCGCACGCATTACGACCTCACACCGGCCGAGCTTGCTTCGTATCACAAGCACCACGTGGAAGATTTAGGTATTGGCATTGTGGGTGGCTGCTGTGGCACTACTCCAGAACACCTTCGCCAGGTGGTTGAAGCAGTACGCAACCTCACACCTGCTCCACGCAACTACAACTTTGAGCCAGCACTGACTTCTTTGTACTCATCGGTGCCCATTGTTCAAGACAATTCATTTCTCATTATTGGCGAGCGCACTAACACCAACGGCTCACGAGCATTTCGCGACCTGATGTTGGCAAGCGACTGGGACGGCTGCACCAAAATGGGCGCAGAACAAATTCGCGAAGGCGCACACGTTATTGACGTCTGTGTCGACTACGTCGGTCGCGATGGCACCGTCGATATGGACTCCATTGCCAGCAGGTTTGGTTCGCAAGTGAGCGTTCCATTGGTATTCGACAGCACCGAGCCCCAAGTAATGGAAGCAGGCCTTGTTCATAGCGGTGGTCGTGGCGTGTTGAACTCGGCCAACCTTGAAGACGGTGAAGCACCAGGCAGCCGACTCGACCGCGTCTTTACACTTGCCCGCGACTATGGATGTGCAGTCATTTGCTTGCTCATCGACGAACGTGGTCAGGCACGCGATGTTGAGTGGAAAATGGAAGTGGCGCATCGCCTGAACAAAATTGCCACCGAGCACTACGGCTTACGTTCGTCCGATCTCATCTTCGATGCGCTCACCTTCCCTATTGGCACCGGCGACAAAGATCTGCGTCGCGACGGCTTGGCAACAATGGAAGCTATTCGCCGCATTAAAGAAGAAATTCCTGGCGCCTTCACCACACTTGGATTGTCAAACGTCAGCTTTGGTTTGAAGCCAGCACTACGCCAGGTGCTGAACAGCGTGTTTCTCGCCGAATGCATGGGTGTTGGGCTCGACTCGGCAATTGTTCATGCCAGCAAAATTCTGCCGCTCTCACGTATTCCTGACGACCAAAAAGAAGCATGCCGCGCGCTCATTTATGACGAAGAGATTGGCGGCGAAAATGCACTCAATGTTTTACTGCGCCTCTTTGAAGATGTGCAGTCAGTTGATGCAGTAAAAGAAGACCGCAGCGACTGGACCCTTGAACGCATTTTGAAGCAGCGCATTATCGATGCTGAGCGCGACGGCCTCACCGACGATCTCAACGTTGCAATGGCGCAAGGCATTCCACCACTCGACATCATTAACAACATTCTTCTGGAAGGCATGAAAGTTGTTGGTGAGTTGTTTGGTTCAGGACAAATGCAATTGCCGTTTGTTTTGCAAAGCGCAGAAACGATGAAAACTGCAGTTGCACACCTTGAACCCTTTATGGAAAAAGTTGATGGGCAAACCTCCAAGGGTCGGCTTGTTCTCGCCACCGTGAAAGGTGACGTTCACGACATTGGCAAGAACTTGGTCGACATCATTTGCACCAATAATGGCTACGAAGTAGTGAACATGGGAATCAAGGTCTCTATCGCCGACATGATTGCCAAAGTTCAAGAGGTCAATGCCGATGCGCTTGGCATGAGCGGCCTCTTAGTGAAGAGCACACTCATCATGCGCGAAAACTTGCAAGAGTTGAATGCTGTTGGGCTGTCGGAAATTCCGGTCATTTTGGGCGGTGCCGCACTCACTCGTACCTATGTAGAAAAAGATCTGCGCGAGGTGTACGACGGCCGCGTGTTTTACGGTCGCGACGCCTTTGAAGGTCTTTACACACTCGACAAAATTATGGCCATCAAACGCGACGGCGTGGTTGACCCTGATTTCGGGCGCATCCCTAGTGGTCGCGTCCTTCCCGATCGCAACAAGGCGGAACGTGAAGAAGTGGAATTGCCGCATCGCTCACCCGATGTTGCGACCGACAACCCGGTGTTCACACCTCCATTCCTTGGTTCAAAAGTGGTGAAGGGTCTCGCAATCGACGACATTGCTGCCTACATCAATGAAACAGCAATCTTTCGCAACCAGTGGCAGTTCCGCCCCGAGAATGGCGAAACTGATGAGCAATTTAAAGATCGATTGCGTCCACTGTTGCGCGAGCAATTGAGCAATGCCAAAACCAGTGGCGTGCTGTTGCCGCAAGTGGTGTACGGCTACTTCCCCGTGAATGCCGACGGCACCGATCTTGTGGTGTACACCGACGACACCCGCACTACTGAACAGTGTCGCTTTCACTACCCACGCCAACGCGAAGAACCATTCCTCTGCATTGCCGACTTCTTCCGCAGTGTCGAGTCGGGCGAGAAAGACTACGCAGCGTTCCACATTGTGACCATGGGTAATGCGGTCAGTGAATTGGCAGCTGATTTGTTTGAGCAGAACAAGTATCAGGACTATCTCATCTTGCACGGCCTTGGTGTGGAAATGGCTGAAGCTCTTGCCGAGTATTGGCACCATCGCATTCGCGCTGAATGGGGCTTTGTTGAAGAAGACGGGCCATCTCTGCATGGACTCTTTCGTCAGCAATACCGCGGAGGGCGCTATTCGTGGGGATACCCAGCTTGCCCAGAACTTGAAGACAACGCAACCGTGGCTGCACTACTTGAGGCAGGACGACTTGGTATTGAAGTGAGCGAAGAAACGGGTTGGCAGTATCAGCCAGAACAAACAACTTCAGCAATCATTTGCCATCATCCTCGCGCAAAGTACTTCGTCGCCCGCTAAGTTCGTTTTATGCCTATCCTTACCGCAGTCAAACTTGGATTTTTGAACTACATCAACTACAAAGGTCGCGCGCGACGAAACGACTTTTGGTGGTGGATGCTTTTCACCATTGTTGGGCAACTTCTCATAGCGGGTGTGAGCACAAGTGGAGGCAACCTTTTCTCCGCGGCTATTTTTATACCTCAAATCATGTTTGGTATTCGTCGCATGCACGACGTCAATAAATCAGGTTGGTGGATTCTTCTCCCCATTGGCAACCTCATTTTCTGGGCGCAACCTAGCGATGCCGGAGTGAACCGCTTCGGGCCACCGGCTCCACCAGCCAACTTCTAACGCGTCGGCTGGCTGGCGTTCCAGGCATTCACGAGCGCGGCATATTTGCCGTTCTTCTCCACTAGTTCGCTGTGCGTTCCCCATTCCACCAGTTCAGAATGGTCGACAACCCCAATGGCATCGGCTCGTTGAACAGTGGTGAGTCGATGTGCAACCACAACCACACTGCGCCCCTGCATTAACGCTTCCAGAGCCGCTTCAACATCTTTTTCCGTGCCAGGGTCGAGGTTCGAGGTTGCTTCATCGAGCACGAGTACAGCAGGGTCAACAAGTGCTGCACGCGCCAGAGAAACAAGTTGACGCTCCCCTGCAGACAAACGCGATCCGCGCTCATGCACCTCGGTGTCGAGACCTTCGGGAAACGCCATAAAGCGTTCATACACACCCAACGCGTGAAGTGCGCTTTCAATTTCTGCATCGGTTGCTTCACTTTTCGCAATGCGCAAATTTTCACGAATTGTTCCGTTGAAAAGGAACCCTTCTTGTGGAACTACCACGATGCGCTCACGTAACGACTGCATCGTTGCATCACGCAAGTTCACGCCACCATACGTAATGGAACCAACATTTGGGTCATACAAACGCGCCATCAACTTCGCCAGAGTCGACTTACCAGCGCCAGTTGGCCCCACCAGCGCAAGACGCTTGCCATTGGGCACCGCAATAGAAACATTGCACAGTGCCGGCTGAGCACCTGTTGCATACGTAAATGTGGCACCGCTCACCACTAGGTCGCCATGCTCTGGCAGGTCAACTGCAGAAATGGATTCATTGACCTCTGGTACCGCGTCCATAATGCCGTACAACTTTTTCAGCGCCGCACCCGCAGACTGCATGGTGTTATAAAGCTGCGACAACTGTTGTACGGGGTCGAACAAGTTGGCAAGAAGCAGCACAAACGCCACCACAGTTCCCACCGACACACTTCCCCGATGCACAAGCCATCCGCCCATACCCACAATGAGCGCAGAGGCAAAAATGCCAGCGAACTCAACAAAGCCGAAGTACCACATGCTTACTTTCACGCTGTGCATATGGCTCTTATAAAGAGCATCATTCGAGGCACGGAAGCGTCGAATCTGTTCCTCTTCACGGGCATAAGCCTGAATGACTCGCACCCCAGTAATTCCTTCTTGCAATGCGGAGAGGTTTGTACCCACGCGTTCGCGCACATCTAAATACGCCTTATTGGAATCGCGTTGGAACTTGATTGAAGCGGCGAAAATAACTGGCATCACGAGCAACGCCACAATGGTGAGTTGCCACGACAACGTGAAGAGCAAGATCACCGCCAGGAACAAAAGAAATCCTGCTGAAATGAATTGCAATAAACCCCACTGCACCAGTTCACTCATGCTCTCTATATCGGCGGTCATGCGTGCTACCAGAACACCGGCTTTTTCTCGGTCGTAGAACGCCATCGACTGTTTTTGCATTTGAGAGAAAACACGCAATCGCAAGACACGTAAAAGATTCTCGCCAGCTCGGTTAATGAAAATGTATTGTGCACGCCCAAAGCAATACGCAATACAGGTCACCGCAATATAAGCAACGACCGAAATATTGAGCGAGCGAGTGTTCTTTGCGCGAATTCCCGCATCGATGCCGTGGCGCACAAGCACAGGGCCAGCCAATGTGCACAACGTGACCGCAATAACGCAAGCAAGTGCAGCAAGCATTGTTTTGCGAAAAGGTGCCGCCATGGCAAGAGTGCGACGCAATAGGTTGCGAGCTTCATCGCGTGATACACGATCTTCTTCGGAAACCGCTCCACCACCCCACATTGCTATTCACCCACCAATTGGTTGGTCTGCTCTGCAATGTTCTTTTCTTGCGCTGCAAGAACTTCGCCATACTTCGCATTGGTCGCAAGCAAGTGAGCATGTTCACCAAAAGCAACAATGCGACCTTCGTCGAGCAAAGCCACTTTGCTGGCAAGTGCAATGGTTGCTGGCCGATGCGCAATGACCAAAGTGGTACGACCACGCATCACCGTGGTCATTGCCTCTCGAATTTCGTTTTCCTTGGCAGGGTCCACCGCAGACGTAGCATCATCGAGCACCAACACGCGTGGGTCGGCCACAATGGCACGTGCAATGGCAATGCGTTGACGTTGCCCACCCGAGAGCGAGTATCCGCGCTCACCCAGAACAGTGTTGTACCCCTCGGGAAGTTCCAAGATGAACTCGTGTGCCCCCGCTAAACGAGCTGCACTTTCAATGCGATCTTGAAGTGCATTGGGGTCTGAAAAGGCAATGTTGGCCGCAACTGTGTCGTTGAATAACAAAGTGTCTTCAAAGACCACTGCAACCGCACGCCGCAGTTCAGATAAACGCAACTGACGAATATCGATGCCGTCGAGAGTGATGTCGCCAGAAGTCGTGTCGTAAAAACGCAACAGCAAACGTGCCAGCGTGCTCTTACCGCTTCCTGTTGCCCCAACAATTGCTACAGATTCTCCGGGCTGAATGACCAAATCTAAATTGCTCAGCACTTCTTGGCCATTGTTGTAACCAAATGAAACATTGCTGAAGGTCACTGCACCCGTAAAAGCAGAACTTGCTCTACTGGGAAGCGCGACCGGTTTTGGTGGGTCGGCAATTGCTGGTTCGGTCGACAACACTTCATTCACGCGCATTAGTGCTGCAGCAGCGCGTTGACCAAAAGCCACGGTCATTCCAATATTGCGCAACGGCCAGATGAGCATGGTGAGATACGTATTGAATGCAACAAGGTCACCCACGCTCATTTGGCCATTAATGACGCGGTGTCCGCCAATACCTAAAACAGCGATGAGTCCAATAGATGGTAAAAGATCTATACCTGGCAGAAATTTGCTGCGTATTTTTGCGGCCCCGAGTGAGACATGACGAATATCGTTCGCTTCTTTTTCCAACTTGCGCATTTGTGTTGCTTCAGCACCAAAACCTTTCACAACACGAATACCCGACACACTTTCTTCAACAACGTTGGCGAGTTCTGCTTGTTCTGCTTGTATCGCAAGAACTGCCGGATGAATGTCGTGAGAAAAACGTCGCGCGGCCAGGTTGATAAACGGCAAAGGTGCGAGCGCAATAATGGCAAGCATGGGTTGACTCGAGAGCAAAATCACCATCACGGCAACCACCATCGCCACATTGGAAATGGTGATGGGAATCATCACAACAAAACCCTGAATTTGGCCGAGGTCGCTTGAGGCACGACTCATGAGCTGCCCTGTTTGGGTCATGTCGTGGTATCCGATGTGCAGACCCTGTAAATGTGTGAAGAGGCGCTCGCGCAGCGAACTCTCAGTCCATCTGCTCTCGCGAAAACCAATCCATCTGCGCCAGCCAGCGAAAAAGCCTGCAATGATTCCGGCGCAAGTAATTGCCCCCGCCCAGAACAACAATGAACCGCTTTGTTCAATGCCACGGTCAACACCCAGCTTGAACAGTTGTGGAATCGACACCTTGCCCGCACTCCACATGAGCCCAATGACCACGCCCTGCAGCAAACCTGTGCGCTGTTCACGCAGCACCTTGCGTAAAAGTTTCCAGCCCTCCGCGGTAGCGGGGCCGTCCTGTGGGTGGCTTTCCGCTTGCGACATCGCTTCTACCGTACCGTTTTGGCTCTACCCGCTGGTAGCCCACCTCCTCATTTCCGTCTAATATCGCTTTATGACCGCACTTGAATCACAACCCTTTGCCGACTACAGCCCTTTTCTTCGTGGAGCGTACGGACCCGTTTTCGACGAATTAAACGAAGCCAACTTACGCGTCACTGGTGAAATTCCTGCTGCACTCACTGGCGTGTACATGCGCAATGGCGCGAACCCACAGTTTGCACCCATGGGTCGTTACCACTGGTTCGATGGCGACGGAATGATTCACGCTGTGTATTTAGAAAACGGCAAAGCTCGCTACAAGAACAGGTGGATTGAAACACCTGGTTTGCGTCACGAACGTGAACAAGAAAAAGCACTCTTTGGCGGCATTCTCAATTTCCAATTCCCACCTGAAGACATCATGGCCGAATGTGGAATTTTCAAAAATGCAGCGAACACCAACATCATTCGCCACGCCGACAAAATTCTTGGTCTGTGGGAAGGTGGTCCACCATCAGAAATCACCCGCGAACTCGACACTGTTGGCATCATGGACTACGCCGGAAAACTTGAAGGCTCCATGACTGCTCACCCGAAGTGGTGCCCCGAGACCGGTGAACTCATCATCATTGGTTACGACCCCATTGGCGGACAACCTTTCTTGCGTTATCACGTTGCCGACAAACACGGCAACCTTGTGCACAGCACGCCCATCACCATTCCTGAAGGCGTCATGATGCACGACTTCCTCACGACGCGCAATTACTCCATCATTTTCGATTTGCCCGCAGTCATTGCAGCAGCAATGGAAGGCAAGTCAATGTGGCAACCAGATCTTGGTGCACGCATTGGCGTGATGCCGCGTCATGGCAACGATGCCGACGTGCGTTGGTTCGATATCGACCCCTGCTACGTATTTCACTTCTTGAATGCATGGGAAGAAGTTGGCAGCGATGGGCACGAGCGCATCGTTGCTTATGGATGCCGCATGCCGAACGTCGACCTCGACTTCGAGGCAACGGGCGATGCACCAAGTGGCATTGCAGCAGTCGATGGCGTGGGCATGGCCAAGTGGACCATCGACCTCACCACCGGCACCGTGAAAGAAGAAATGATTCACGATCTGCGCAGCGACTTCCCTCGCTTGCACGACGACCTCTTGGGTTTGAAGCATCGCTATGGCTTTGCCTCAGCAACCCTCGATGGCCCGATGGGCCTGGGTTTCAACGGCATCATTCGCTACGACCTAGAAGGTGGCAGCGACCAAACCTTCGCCTTCGGGCCTGGCACCACCATTGGTGAAGCCGTTGTTGCCGACGACCCCACACGACCAGGTGAACTTGGCGCATATGTCATGGTGTATGCCACCGACCTTGCCGCAATGACCACCGACTTTTGCATCTTCAACGCTGAAGATATTGCAGCA
>JAURNB010000112.1 GCA_030830415.1 Acidimicrobiales bacterium
CAAGCAGTGATGGCGCTACTGAAAAGTGAAGACCTCGGTGTTCCTTTGCAGTTTGAAAATTTCCGTGACTAAAGGTTTTTAGTCTTCATTCGATTCTGCAGCGCGCTTTTGCAATTCGGTCACAACGCTTGCATCGGCAAGTGTGGTGGTGTCGCCCAAATTTCTTCCTTCGGCAACATCGCGTAGCAACCTGCGCATAATTTTTCCACTCCGCGTTTTGGGTAGGTCGGGTGTGAAGAAAATTGCTTTGGGTTTTGCTATTGCGCCAATTTCTTTTGCTACATGATTACGCAAATCATTTTCAGAAACCGATGCGCCACCACGCAAAGTAACGTACGCAATAATTGCTTGACCCGTTGTTGCATCGTTCGCACCTACAACAGCAGCTTCTGCAACGCTCGGATGTGAAACAAGTGCCGACTCTACTTCTGTTGTGGAAATGCGATGCCCAGAAACATTCATGACATCATCAACGCGACCAAGCAACCAGAGATAACCATCGTCATCTAACTTTGCGCCATCGCCAGCAAAATAGCGACCAGGAAATTTACTCCAATACGTTTCTTGGAATCGTTTGGGGTCACCCCAAATACCTCGCAGCATTCCTGGCCACGGGTGCGTGAGTGTGAGATAGCCGCCACCACGGGTGATGACATTTCCCTTTTCATCAACTACTTCTGCGCCAATTCCCGGCAAAGGAAACGTTGCTGAGCCAGGCTTTGTTGTTGTTACACCTGGCAAAGGGCTAATCATGATGCCGCCGGTTTCGGTTTGCCACCACGTATCGACAACAGGGCAACGACCTTGACCAATATTTTCGTGGTACCACATCCATGCTTCTGGGTTGATGGGTTCACCCACACTGCCAATCACACGTAATGAGCTGAGGTCATGTTTTTGTGGTTCTTCCACACCCCACTTCATGAAAGTACGAATTGCTGTTGGTGCAGTGTAGAAAATACTCACTTTGTATTTTTCAACAATGCTCCACAAACGATCGTTCTCGGGATAGTTCGGAACACCTTCATAAATGACTTGTGTTGCGCCGTTTGAAAGTGGTCCGTACACGATGTACGAGTGACCGGTGATCCACCCCACGTCTGCTGTGCACCAATACACATCGGTTTCTGGGTGGAGGTCGAAAACATATTTGTGCGTGTAAGTCACATGTGTGAGATACCCACCCGTTGTGTGCATAATGCCTTTAGGTTTTCCTGTGGTACCACTGGTGTACAACAAGAAAAGCAGTTGCTCACTCGACATGGGTTCAGCAACACACACTGGTTCTGCAACAGCCATGAGATCGTGGTACCAATGATCGCGACCTTCATGCATCGTGACGGCGTTGCCACCACGCTTCACCACAACAACATGTTCAATTGTTGGAGTTGAACTCACTGCTTCATCGGCCTGTGGCTTGAGTGGAAAAACTTCGCCACGCCGGTAACCGCCGTCTGCAGTAATGAGCACCTTTGCCTCAGCATCGTTAATACGGTCGGCAAGGGCCTGCGAACTAAAACCACCGAAAACAACGGAGTGTGCAGCACCAATGCGCGCACATGCCAACATCGCTACCACTGCTTCTGGAATCATCGGTAAATAAATATTTACTCTGTCGCCTTTTTGGACTCCCAGGCCTTTCAAAGCATTCGAAAACTTTTGTACTTCATCGAGTAACCATGCATACGTGAGCGTGCGCGTATCGCCAGGTTCTCCCTCCCAGTGAATAGCTACTTTGCTCCCGTTACCGGCCTCTACGTGGCGGTCGAGACAGTTATATGCCACATTGAGTTCACCACCAATAAACCACTTGCTATATGGGCTTTTCCACTCACAAATAGTGTTCCACGGCTTGTTCCAAGTGACCGTCTCAGTTGCCTGTGTTGCCCAGAACGCTTCATAGTCTTCGCTCGCAATGTCGTACAGATGGGTTTCAGACACCAAGGCATTGGCCTGAAATGCCGCGCTCGGAGGGAACTTGCGCTGCTCCCACAACAGGTCAGAAATGTTTGGTGAATCAGTCGCTTCGCTCATATGCCCCCTCTTTCCCTTCCGACTGTAGCCCTCTCTACAGGGTGTTTAAAGAACGAAACAGACGTACTAAGTTGGAGCAATGGTAAAGAAAGCACCTGTGCCTGCGAAGAAACCAGCAAAGAAGCGCGCCCCTGGTCGCACCGAGAAGAACGTCGTCAACGTTGATGGCCGTGACCGTCGGCCTTGGGCGTTAGCGAGTAAAGAACGCCTGTTAGCAGCAGCCACAGAGGAAATTGCTGAAGTTGGTTTTGAACGAGCACGACTCGCGGAAATTGCAGATCGTGCTCAAATGACACCTGGTTCTGTGTATACCTGGTTTGCCAACAAAGAAGAGCTCTTCCGCGCCGCGCTTGAAGATGCTTTCGATGCGCAATTACTCTCCAACGTGCGTGCGCTCGAAAAGTTACCTGCCAACAGTGCGCCGTGGTTAGTGAAAATTGCCTCTCTCATTCCCCGAAATCACGACGACGACGATTTCACCAATGCCCAGAAATTGCTCGTTGAAACGTACTACGCATCGTGGCGTGACCCACTTGCACGCGACGTACTTGCCCCGCGGGTGCGTGAGCATTTTGCTTTGTACGTGAGAATCATTGACGATGCAAAAGACGAAGGGGACATTGACGCCTCTCTCGATACACAAATGCTGGCCTCTATGTTTCTTGCTTTGGCAATGGGATTAGCACTCATTGGCATGGCCGGCATTGAACGTACAGATCCTACTAATTGGCTGAAGATCGGCATCCTGGCCGACCAAGTGGTGCGCCCCAAATAATTGGGTTACGGAGTAAAAGTAAGAGCAGTAAAAGCGCCGAGACCACTCGGATCTAAAAGCGCAGCAGATTCACTGATACGCGAGCGCATTTTCATCGCAGCAAGATTAGGCGCCGCAGCAGCAGCTTCCCATGCAGCCCTGCCTTCAGCAACAAGTTCATCAATTCCCCACAGCTGCAAAAACTGCGACTGACTGCGTACCGACTCTGGAGTTTTCACCGCAGCGAGTTGATCGATCATCACTTGAGTGGTGATGTCTTGATGCCCAGGAATTTGCAAATAATGCTGGCCTTTTTCATGCCCTACATATGTTCGCAACCATTCGCGCCATGGCTGTGCTGCTGCCATTGCAGTAAGAGGCGTGCAATAGTCAAAAACAAGAACACGCCCATTTTCGATTTTTTGCAAAATGTTTTTTAACCATTCCTGTGCTTCT
Source organism: Acidimicrobiales bacterium (assembly GCA_030830415.1). Lineage (GTDB taxonomy): Bacteria > Actinomycetota > Acidimicrobiia > Acidimicrobiales > Ilumatobacteraceae > F1-20-MAGs119. The sequence continues at coordinate 3,245 of JAURNB010000112.1, forward strand.
CTTTGCACCGGCACACGTGCACCATGTTTGGCAAACGCCGGCAAAAACGGTGACGGCTCGGTGAGCGGTTGCAAAACCTCTACTAACTGATCACCGTTCGTGGCAATCCAAGATTCACGCCACTCTTTGTCGAACACACACAGATCAAAAGCAAGGTTGTCGAGAAGTTCATTAGCAATCACCACTCCCGTGAACTTTCCTTCAGGTATTTCAGCAAGAGAGATAACCCCAGAAGGATGTTTGGCTCTTTGCTGCTCGGAAATTTCTACAGCAACATAGGTCCACACCTTGCTGCATTCTGGTTGTGCAGCAATGAGCCCACGAGCCAAGGTGCCAGGCCCTGCCCCTACTTCCATCACAGTGAAAGATTCTGGTGAACCCATTTCTTTCCACCACGCATCGAGGGCTCGTGCAAGCACGGTGGCAAAAAGCGGCCCAACTTCAGGAGAGGTAATGAAGTCGCCACGACGCCCTGCTTCGCCGCGGCGCGCGTAAAAACCGTCGGCGCCGTAAAGAGCAATGTTCATGAAATCGCAAAAAGGTATTGCTCCACCCGCTGCGCGAATGATTTCGTGAAGTGAACTAGCCACCAAAGGCACTTGAGAACACTGCAATATCACCGAAGTGCAATGCCACCCCAGGCAAGATTCCGAGAGCAAGTGTTGCTAAACCAGTGATACCCAGTGCCAATTTGAGTGGCGCTGGTGTAGCTATTGCCGATGTATCGCCGTCTGGAACAGGACGCATCCACATTTCACGCATCACATTTCCGTAGTAGCCAAAGGCAATAACAGAGTTCACTGCACCAATGACAGCAAGTACATAACCCCAAGTTGTGCCGGCTTCTAGTACCGCTTGAAATGCTGAGAACTTGCCAATCCATCCACCCAGTGGCGGGATTCCAGCAAGTGACGCAAGGAAGATAGTTGCGAGAGCTCCAATGCCAGGCGCATAGCTAAAGAGCCCACCGAACGACGCCAACTCGCCACTGCGGGTCTTGCGACTCACTGCCAAAATAATGGCGAACATTCCGAGGTTTGTTGCTGCGTACACAATGAGATAGGTGACGACGGAACGCAGTACTGCAGCGCTGGAGTTTCCTTCTGCAGCAACAGCAAGTGGCATCAAAATGAACCCACCTTGCGCAATTGACGAATACGCCAACATACGCACAATGTTTGTTTGGCGCAGCGCCATTACGTTGCCCACAGTCATGGTGAGAGCGGCAAGAATCCAAATGAGCGGTTGCCATACATCTGCTGCTCCTGGAACAGCTACGTAAAGCACCGTCACGAGGGCAACGAACCCCGCGGCTTTCGAGGCAACAGATAAGAAGGCAGTGACTGGAGTCGGTGCACCTTCATAGGTATCGGGTGCCCACGTGTGAAATGGAACAGCTGACACTTTGAAGGCAAAACCCACCACAACAAATACCACGGCAAGAACTCGAATTGCTGTGAGATCTCCGCTGATTTCCGACGCAAGATCAGACAACAAGGTTGAGTTTGCGACTCCGTAGAGCAGAGACATGCCATAGAGCATCACAGCTGAAGCAAACACGCCTAAGAGGAAATACTTCACACCTGCTTCGTTGCTCTTTGCATCGCGCTTACGCCATGCAGCAAGCATGTAGGCAGGAATAGAAAGGAATTCAAGAGCGACGAAAATGGAGATGAGGTCGCGGCTCGAGGTCATCATCATCATGCCCAAAATGCTCGACAACATGAGCACCCAATACTCACCTTGGTAATAATCGCCTTCTTCAATATGGGTTGTCGACAAAAGCACAATGACATAGGCGCTCAGTAAAAAGAGGCCTTTCAAAACAAGGCTGAAGTCGTCGATGGCGTAGCGACCATCAAACAACGAGCGAGGACCTTCATCACTTAATGCAAGCGTCAGAACAGGAATGAACGCACCGAGCAATGTAAAGCCTGCAACCGTTGACAACAGCCACTTACTACGATCGGCAATGAAGAGATCGGCAAGTAAGACAACACAAATTCCGGCAGCAACAATGATTTCAGGCGCAATGGCGTGATAATCGATTGTTGGTGCAACCCAGTCTGCTGCAGCAAAGAGCGTGGAGAGCACTTCGTTAGCCTCCGATTTGAGTAACGATTGCGGCAACTGCCGGGTCGATGAGTTTGAACAGCAAGTTCGGCATCACACCGAAAAGAACAATGCCGATGAGCAACGGTGTCCAGGCCACCCATTCATAAATTGTCACGTCATGAATGTCGCTGTGGTGTGCATCGTCGTGGTCGGAGTGATCATCGTGGCCATGTGAGTCTGATGTGGATCCACCAAATTCAGCCGTTGGCTCACCAAAGGCAGTGCGTTGGAAGAGCCACAGCAAATAGGCGGCCGCAAGGACTGTACCCATTGCTGCAATGACCATATAGATGCGGAAAGTTGTCTCAGAGAGACCAGCCATTGGGCTGTAGGCCGACAAAATGGCAGGGAATTCGCCCCAGAATCCGGCGAGTCCGGGCAAGCCGAGTGACGCCATGACACAGAACCCAAGAATCCAAGCAAGGTGCGGAACTTGCTTCAACATTCCACTGAGACGAGCAATTTCCAAGGTGTGGTA
>JAURNB010000113.1 GCA_030830415.1 Acidimicrobiales bacterium
GTGCCTGCGGACGACGCGGCACAATGAGGTTGTCTTGTTGCAACAACTGCCACGACTCGGGGGTAATGGAGCCCGTCACTTTTCTACGCGGCGTTTTCAAGACGAGCTTTTCAAAGGCCCACACCGACTGCGTGGTGTTGTAGCCAAAATCGCCGTCAATGAGATTCGGGTCAAAGGCAAGATCTTTCAATCTTTGTTGCAGTTGACGAACATCTGGGCCTTTCACGCCTGCCTTCAAGGTACGAGTTAATGAAGGAACCGTTGTTGTTGGGCCACTTGCAACCGTCGTTGTTGTGCTGGGGCCATCTGAACTACTGCTGGCAGCGACTCCGAATGCGATGACCCCGACAAGCAAAGCTGCGGCCACCGCAGCAGGCCACCATTGACGCACGTGACTCGGCGCGGCATCAAACTCTTCGGGGAAATTGTCAGTCGGCTTCAATGGCTCGAAGCTCTTTACGCAAAGTGAACATTTCCTTGAGAATTTTGCGAATGACCGACATTGAACTCAGCGTAGAAACACCACGTGTACGCGGAAAGTAATCGACACCAAACTGGATGACGTTCATGCCTAGCTTCTTTGCACGAATGACAAGCTCAGCATCTATGAACGAGCCTTCGCTTTTCAATTCAATTTTTTCAAAAATGGATCCGCGGCAAAGTTTGAATGCGAAGTTGATGTCGCGCATTTTCACGCCAAAAAAAACTCGTACAAGACCGTTGTAGAAAGTTGAATAGACAGACCGAATATAACCTTCACCAGTTCGATCGAAACGGAAGGCGCTCACAACATCGGCTTCGTAATAATGCATGAGACGCACAGCGCGGCGCACTTCAAGCATGTCGAAGGGAAGGTCGGCATCGGTGTACAGAACGAGGTCACCGGTTGCAGTAGCAAAACCGGTCTTCATGGAACCACCTAGCTTGCGATTCACAGGGTGATGCACCACTTTGACACGAGGGTCGGCCTCGGCAGCGGCGTCGGCGATTTGTGGCGTTTTGTCGGTTGAGGCATCGTCGATGATGATGAGCTCATAAGTTTCAATTTCACCGTCGGCAATGAGCACATCGCAGAGTTCGCGACCAGCAGAGAGAGCACGCTCGAGGTATTCCTCTTCGTTCCACATTGGGAAGAATATGGAAAGTTTCTTGAAATGCGCAGTGTTCATAGCGGTATTTAGGCTAGTGGCGTAGACCCAATGCGCGACACCGATCATTCACCTCGTGGCAGTAGCGTATTCATATGGCAAAAGGCGATTTAGTGCGGTACTTCGGCACACCACTTACTCGCGTGTGGAATCGTGTCCTCTTTCTCACGTGGGCACTTTTCGCCGTGGCGATGGGTTTTCTCGCAGCAGCTAGCCAACGCACCGGCAAGCGCTTGTGGTGGGTAGATGCCCACGGAGTGCACCTCTTTTTCACCATTGCCCTCATTTACTGCAGTGCCATTGTGGTCATAGCCCTCGCTATTAAACAGTCACGTTTCGCCCTGCTTGTAGCAGTTCTTGTAGGCATTGCCCACATTGTGAGCGCCTGCTTCGACCTGTCGGGCACAACAGGGTCAGCCATCCCCGCATTCGTATTGGCCATTTCTACTCTCGCCGCCAGCCTTGCTTGTACAGCCGGCGTCGGGCAGCGTTCCCCATCGCAATAGTTCGGTAAAGCCCCATCTCAATCAGCACTAGTCTGACTAAAAATTGAGAGTGGTGGGGGCTACACATGCGCACGATCAAACATCCATTATCAGGGGCTCTTTACGACCTCACCGACACAGGCACCGTTCTTGTGCAAAAAGATGGCGCCACAGGCGAGTTCACCAGTGAAGGCCGATACATCACCGGAGCCATCAAACAATGCGACCCGCATATATGTGTGTGGATCGCTGGTCGCCAAGTTCCCTCGAATCCCCGTGCAGGCGCACAATCACTCATTGACGACAAAGGAAACACATGAGCATCACATCAAACGACAAAACTTCTGCTCGCTCACCGGGCCTCAACTATCAAGATCTTCACGAACGCGATTCACGCCCCGTACCCGAGGTATTGCGTTGGCAAAGTGGCGGCTGGCTCGGCGATGAAGACATCCCTGTGTCGCGCTATACGAGTCGCGAATTCCATGAAATTGAAAAAGAAAAAATGTGGAAGCGCGTTTGGCAAATGGCATGCCGCGAAGAAGACATTCCGGAAGTAGGCGACACTCTGGTCTATGAAATTTGCGATATCTCCTTGCTCGTGGTGCGCACTTCGGAAAGTCAGATCAAAACCTATTACAACGCTTGCCTCCATCGTGGTCGACAACTGCGTGAGTTCGACGGCAATGCACAAGAACTACGTTGCCCCTTTCACGGCTTTTGCTGGAATCTCGACGGTTCGCTCAAACAAGTTCCTTGCGAGTGGGACTTCCCTCATGTTGAAAAAGCCGAGTGGGGCCTCCCTGAAGTAAACGTTGCAACATGGGGCGGGTTCGTATTTATTAACCTCGACCCAAATTGCGAGTCATTTGAATCATTCCTCGGAGATTTCGGATGGCATTTCGAAAAGTGGCCACTAGAAAAGCGCTACAAGAGCGTTCACGTTGCACGCATTTTTCCTTGCAACTGGAAAGTAGTGCAAGACGCTTTTAGTGAGGCATTCCACGTGGTTGCAACTCACCCACAATTGCTCGCTGCTATTGGTGATGCGAATTCACAGTATGACTGGAAAGACAACTACTCGCGTGCAATCACCCCGAATGGAACACCGAGCCCGCACATCAAGTGGATTCCCACCGAACAAGAAATGTTCGATGCGATGTCTGACCGCAGGCTTGATGAACCACCAATTGTCACCCTCGCCGATGGGGCAACAGCTCGTTCCACCGCAGGTGATGGTGGACGCGCAATGTTGAAAGAAGTCCTTGGTGATAAAGCAGATGAAATTAGCGATGCTGAATTAAGCGACAGCATTTATTACACGCTGTTTCCCAACTTCCACCCGTGGGGCGCTTACAACCGCATCTGCTATCGCTTTCGCCCATACGAAGACCGCCACGACATGTCGGTGATGGAGTGCATGTACCTCGAGCCATATGACGAGTCGCAACCAAAACCACCAGCAGTACCCATTCATTGGCTGGGCGTCGACGACGATTGGGCAGAAGCTCCTGAGCTCGGCTTGCTTGCTCGCGTTTTTAACCAAGACACGTACAACTTGCCAAAGGTGCAAAAGGGTCTGAAGAGCATGAAAAAGCCTGGGGTTACCTTGGCTAACTATCAAGAGACAAAAATACGTCACTTCCACAAACGACTATCTGAGTGGATTGCGAAGCCATAGCGAGCAAGCAACTGCTCATCTCAGAAATCGTTAATAACATCGCTACGGGTGCTTTCACTCGGTACGGTAAGAGTCATGTCTGGTACCGATTCCTCCGCCTCACGCTCGAAAGTCCTCACGCAACTCCCCGCCGGGGAACGAGTGGGTATTGCTTTTTCTGGTGGACTCGACACTTCTGCTGCAGTTGCATGGATGCGCGAAAAAGGCGCCCTGCCCTATTGCTATACAGCAGACCTTGGCCAGCCCGATGAACCAGAGCTCGACCAAATACCTGACCGCGCTAAAGAGTACGGAGCAGAACTTGCTCGTCTCATCGATTGCCGCGAAGAACTTGTTCGCGAAGGTCTTATTGCATTGCAGTGTGGTGCGTTCCACATCACCACTGCGGGCAAAACTTATTTCAATACCACCCCACTTGGCCGCGCAGTAACAGGAACACTTCTTGTTCGAGCCATGCAAAGTGACAACGTCGACATTTGGGGTGACGGTTCCACTTACAAGGGAAACGACATCGAGCGCTTTTATCGCTATGGGCTCATGGTCAACCCTTCTTTGCGTATTTACAAGCCATGGCTCGACCCCACATTCGTGAACGAACTTGGTGGGCGCAGTGAAATGAGTGAATTCCTCACCACGCGCAAGTTGCCCTACCGCGCCAGCAAGGAAAAGGCATACTCCACCGACGCCAATATTTGGGGTGCAACGCACGAAGCAAAATTGCTCGAAGAACTTGACAACGGCATGGACCTCGTAGAGCCCATCATGGGTGTCGCACATTGGAAGAGCGATGTTGCCATTGCTGAAGAAACGGTCACCATGGAATTTGTTGAAGGGTGGCCCGTTGCACTCAATGGCAAGAAGTTTGAAACGCAAACAGATTTAGTGCACGAGGCAAATGCCATTGGCGGCCGTCATGGTCTTGGCATGAGCGACCAAATTGAGAACCGCATTATTGAGGCAAAGAGTCGCGGCATTTATGAGTCGCCAGGGCTTGCGCTATTGCACATTGGCTACGAACGCCTCGTTACTGGCATCCACAACGAAAACACTCTCGAGAACTATCGCACCATGGGTCGTCGCTTAGGCCGCTTGCTTTATGAAGGTCGCTGGTTCGACCCACAAGCACTCATGTTGCGCGAACCACTCATGCGTTGGGTGGGCAGTGCGGTCACCGGAACCGTCACCGTGCGCTTACGTCGTGGCGACGACTACACCTTGGTCAACACTGCTGGGCCGCATCTCACTTATGCGCCTGAGCGCCTGAGCATGGAACGTGTTGACGACGCACCATTTGGCCCGCTCGACCGCATTGGTCAACTCACCATGCGCAATCTCGACATCGACGACAGTCGCGAAAAACTTGAGGTATACCGCAAAACCGGAACACTCGGTGCTGGCGGCTTACTGGGTCTCGACCCAGGCAAGTAGTAATTACTGCGCAAGAACGCGCTGCATGATTTCGGCAAGAAGCGCTATTCGTGGCGCAATGCTGTCTACAACAACATGCTCTGTTTCACCATGCGCGCCACCGCCTACTGCGCCTAAACCGTCGAGTGTACGAATGCCAAGTGCGGCAGTGAAATTGCCATCAGACCCACCGCCCACAGAAACTCCACTAATACTTTCGCCCGCCACTGCGCGTTGAGATTCCACAGCAAGAGCAAACAACTCTTCAGACATTGAAGAATGCATTGGTGGACGATGCAAAGAGCCGGTGACGGAAATGCTTGCGCCCGGCACAACGGGAACAAGTGAAGACATTAATTTCTCTACACGTGTCTTTTCCTCTGGAACCACCACGCGAGCATCGACTAACACATGTGCCTCTGCAGGAACAGTGTTATCGGTTGTTCCTGCACTGGCCACCGTGGGTGTGACCGTCGTACCAAGTTCAGCATTGCCAAACGTTGAAATGCGTTGCACTTGGTGCGCGAGTTCAAGCAGAGCATTAATTCCTTTTTCCGGCTCCAACCCAGCATGCGAAGCACGACCCGTAATGCGCACGTCAAATGTGCCTGTTCCTTTGCGCGCAATTTTGAGTGCGCCGCCATCGGCACTTGGCTCGAGCACCAACACTGCACCCGTTTTTCCGAGGCCTTGTGCACGTTCTTCAATGAGTGTGCGACTCGTAGAAGAACCAACTTCCTCATCTGAGGTCCAGAGCATTTCAATACCTGAAGTGTCGACACCAGCACTCTCAAGAATTGCCATTGCATAAATTGCCTGCACAATTCCTGCGGCCATATCGAATACGCCTGGCCCACGCAACACCTTGCCATCGTTACTAAAGGGTCGCGCAGTGAGAGTTCCCATTGGGTGCACTGTGTCGTGGTGACCTAACAGCAAAATACGTGCTGCACCCCGCGCTGGTACCAACACATGTGGGCCAACATCAGAATCAACGAGTACGGAATCTCTACGTACGACACGTTGAATGATGCTCTCTAACTGTGCAGCACTTTTCGCCACTTGGCTTGCATTGCGTGAAGGCGACTCAATGTTGACAATTGCTTCAATATCGCTCAGCACCTGAGGCAGCATCGACTGAGCAGCGGCGAGAAATGGATGCATCCCTAGATGTTGCCACGATGCCCACCCATTTCGCAGCCAATTTCGCATAACCTCATCACATGCGCCGTTTCTCCCCAGTTATTTGTATGTCCATCGCTGCCTGTGTTGTGCTGTCTTCCTGCGGATCCAGCTCATCTGATACTCCAGCGACGACCGCTGATGCTGCAACCACCACTGCCTCAACATCGACCCCAGTGACACCTACTACTGCCCTCTCCGCCGACTTTTACACAGCACCTACCGACCTCAGCACTTTGCAGCCTGGTGACCTCATTCGCTCATCAATTGTTTCCACTACGAACGATTTCACCGCATTCACGGTGCTATACGCATCACGTTCAGTTTCCGATGCGCCAATTGCGGTGAGTGGAATGGTCTGGGTTCCTAACGCTCCAACAAAGGGCAACCCATTGGTTTCTTATGCACACGGAACCACCGGTATTGCCGATGAGTGTGCGCCGAGCAAAAGCAATGGCTCGGGAGAAACCGGTGTCATTGCAAACATTTTGGTGTCAAAGGGTTACATCTTTGCTGCAACCGACTACGAAGGCCTCGGCACAGAGGGCGTACACCCATACGTTGTGGGCGTGAGCGAAGCACGCAGCATGCTCGACATCATTCGTGCAGCACGTCAACTCACTGAGTCGAACGGTAAGTCGGTGGTGTGGGGTCATTCACAAGGTGGTGGCGCTGCATTAATGGCAAGTGAAGTTGCACCGAAATACGCCCCCGATGCACAAGTGGTAGGCGCAATTGGTGGTGCCCCCGTTGTTGAACTCGACAAGCTCGGCAGCGTCTTTACCGTGACGGATTCGTTTGGTTTCATGTTCATGGTGGCTGCAGGTTTTCGTGCTGCATACCCCGACATCGACCTCTCCAAAGTAATGACCCAAAAAGGTCTCGACATGGTTGCTCTCGCCGAAAGCACTTGCACCGACGTCATTATGAAAGCACGTGGCACCGACGTAAAGACGTATCTCTCTGTTGATTCTCTCAACACCGAACCCCTGCTGTCGCGCCTTCAAGAGAACACTCCAGGAAACATTGCAACCGATGTTCCGATTTTTGTGTACCACGGCGAAGCCGACGAACTGATTCCCGCCTCTACGTCGCTGCAATACCTCGAGCGTGCATGCGCGACTGGCGGCTACAACATTCAACGCAAGACCTATGCGGGCGCAACACATGTCGATGTTCTCTTCAGCGCTTCAACCGACATTCAAACCTGGATTGCCGATCGCTTCAACGGAGCCGCACCCACCCCGACTCCCTGCGCGTAGTACTGCATCGGCAATGATGGAGAAATGGAATTCATTGCCAACTTCATGACCGCCGAAGAGGACCCCGTTGTTTGGTCTCAAACACGTGAAGCAGAAGGCTGGAATGTGCTTGGCTGTGCAGACCATTTCTTTAGCCCCAACAAGAGTTACCCCCA